>NZ_JBSXMU010000049.1:0-27738 GCF_054073225.1 Teichococcus aerofrigidensis | reverse complement strand
CCCCCCCCCCCCCCCCCCCCCCCCCCCGCCCCCTCGGCCCGCCTTGCGGTGTATAGAGCCGCGGCCATGCAGCACGCGGTCTCCCCCACCTATCATATCGACGCCAACCGGCCGGACCGGGCGGGGCGGGCCATGGCCGACCTGCGCGACGGCTTCGCCGCCTGGCGGCTGGCCTGGGCCCTGGCCCGGCTGGACCTGCGCAACCGCTACCGCGGCTCGGTGATCGGCCCCTTCTGGGTGACGCTCTCGACCGCCGCCATGCTGCTCGGCCTCGGCCTGCTCTACTCGCAGCTCTTCGGCATCGCGCTCGGCAACTACCTGCCGCACCTCGCGGCCAGCCTGGTCACCTGGCAGGCCCTGGCGACGCTGGTGGGCGACGCGACGACCAGCCTCAGCAGCGCCGAGGCGGTGATCCGCCAGCTCCGCCTGCCCCTGACCACCCATGTGCTCCGCTGCGTCTTCCGCAACGCGGTGACGGCGGCGCACAGCCTGCCGCTGATCCTGGTGGTCTTCCTGCTGGTCGGCCACTGGCCGGGCTGGGAGTTGCTACTGGTGGTGCCGGGCCTCGCCGTGCTGGCCTTGAACGCCTTCACCATCACGCTCTTCCTCGGCATGATCTGCGCCCGCTTCCGCGACATCGGGCCGATCGTCACCAACTTCATGCAGCTCGCCTTCTTCATGACGCCGGTGATCTGGAAGCCGGAATCGCTCGGCGACAAGGCGGTCTGGCTGCCGCTGAACCCCTTCTACACGCTGCTCGAGATGCTGCGCGGCCCGCTGGTCGAGGGCGGCGGCACGCTGATGACCTGGGTCGCCGCGCTGATCTATTCCTCGGTCCTGGCCGCGATCGCCCTCGTCTTCTTCGTCCGTTTCCGCAACCGCGTGGCATTCTGGGTCTGATCCGGTGGCGAATATCTCCGCGCGCGGCCTGCGCATCGAATTCCCGCTCTATCACCTCGCCGCCCGCAGCCTGAAGAAGCGGCTGCTGGCCAAGGCCGCCATCCGGGTCAAGACCGACGAATCGAACCGCGTCGTCGTCTCGGCGCTGAGCGACCTCAACTTCGAGATCACCCGCGGCGAGCGCGTGGCGCTGATCGGCACCAATGGCGCCGGCAAGACCACCCTGCTCCGCACCATCGCCGGCATCTATGAGCCGGTGGCGGGGCAACTCTCCGTCGAAGGCGAGATCGGCTCGCTGATCGACCCCGCCGCCGGCATGGATTCCGACAGCACGGGGCGCGAGAACATCCGCCTGCGCGGCCTCTACCGGGGTATGGACGAGGCCGGCATCGCCGCCCTGGAGGCCGACGCCGCCGAGTTCTCCGGCCTCGGCGAGTTCCTCGACGTGCCGACGCGCGGCTATTCCGCCGGCATGAACATCCGCCTCGCCTTCGCCATGGCGACCGCCATCACGCCGCAGATCCTGCTGATGGACGAGTGGTTCATGGCCGGCGACGCCGACTTCATGCGCAAGGCGGAGGCGCGGCTCACCCGCCTGGTGGAGGGGGCCGACATCCTGGTGATCGCCACGCACGACATGGGCGTGGTGCGCCGCTGGTGCAGCCGCGTGATCCGGCTCGAATCCGGCCGTATCGTCGCCGATGGCACGGTGGACGAGGTGCTGGGACCCGTCGCGGCCGCGGACCCGGTGGCCTGAGCGGAGGGCCGGCTCACTCCGGGGCCGGCCGCGCCCGCATCTGCTTCACGCCCGCCCGCACCTTCTTCTCCTCCACGCGCTTGCGCTTCTGGGTGCGCGAGACGCGGGTGGCGACGCGCGGCGCCGGCGGCACCGCCGCCTCGCGCAGCAGGGCGATCAGCCGCTCCCGCGCATCCTGCCGGTTCTGCTCCAGCGAGCGGAAGCGCTGCGCCGCGATCACCAGCAGCCCGGCCGGCGTCATCCGCCGCCCGGCCAGCCGCGCCAGCCGGTCCTTCACCGCCGGCGGGATGCCGGGCGAGGCCAGGACGTCGAGGCTGAGCCGCACGGCGGTGGAGACCTTGTTGACGTTCTGCCCGCCCGGCCCGGACGCGCGGACGAAGCTCTCCCGCAGCTCCTCCTCGGCGATGACGATACGGGGCGGGATCTCGATCATCGTCCGGGGTCCGGGGGGCTGGGAGCTGGGGGCGGCGCGGCCTCTCCTTTGCCCCGGAGCGGCCCGCCGCCTCAAGCCCGCTTTTCAGCCAGCAGCAGCACATTCGGCAAGGGCAGCCCGCCCCAGCAGGGCTGCCGCGTGACGGCGAAGCCCCCCTCGTCCAGCACCGCCTCCAGCGCGCCGAGCGGCAGCGGCGCCACCAGCGCGCGCGGCTCGCCGCGCAGCAGCGCGTTCACCCGCTCCATCCCCCGGCCGAAGCGGCTGCGCCAGCCGCGCTCGGGATCGAAGACGCGCAGCACCAGCCGCTGGCCCGCCATCGGCATGGCCCGCCGCAGCAGGGCGAGCTGCGCGGCGGGTGGCAGCAGGTAGAGCACGTCGATGATCATCACCGTGTCGGCGCCGGGCAGAACCGCCTGGACCTCCGGCCGGGCCAGGTCGCCGGCCAGGAAGCGGGCCGGCAGGCCGGCGGCGGCGGCGCCTGCCTCCGCCACCTGGTCCGCCAGCAAGTCGAGCCCCACCGCCCTGCGCGCCAGCCCGGCCTCCAGCAGCAGCAGGGCGAGCTGCCCGCGGCCGCAGCCGAGATCGGTGACGGCGCCGAAGCCGCCCACCGCGGCGGCGCGCGCCAGGATGGCGGCGGTCGCCGGATCGTGGCGCAGCTTGCGCGGCACGAAGCCCCGGCTGTAGCGCGAGGCGCCGGCATAGCGCGCGGCGACGCGGCCGATCAGCCCGGGCAGGGCGGCGGCCACCGCCTCCGGCCGCCCGGCCAGCGACGCGCTGTCCCCGGGTGCCGTCACAGCGGCGGCAGCGGCTCCGCCACGGCGAGGTCGATCCGCGTCTTGTTGCGGCTGTTCCAGGCGCGGTCGTACTGCGGCGGCATCTGCATCGCCTCCATCCGGCCCAGCGTGGCGGCGGCGCGCATCGGCCAGTAGGGGTCGCGCAACAGCTCGCGCGCCAGCAGGATCAGGTCCGCCTTGCCCTCGTCCAGGATCGCCTGGGCCTGCTGCGGCTCGGTGATCAGGCCGACCGCCGCGGTGACGATCCCGGTGCCGGCGCGCACGGCCGCGGCACCCGGCACCTGGTAGCCCGGGCCCATCGGGATCTCGGCCGGCAGCACGCCGCCGGAGGAGACATCGGCGAGATCGACGCCCGCCGCCTTCAGCTCGCGCGCCAGCGCCACGGTCTCCTCCGTGCTCCAGCCGCCCTCGATCCAGTCGGTGTGGGAGAAGCGGACGGCCAGCGGCACCTCGTCCGGGATGGCGGCGCGCACCACCGAGACCACCTCGCGCAGCAGCCGGGTGCGGCCGGCGAAATCGCCGCCCCAGCCGTCATTGCGCTGGTTGGAGAGCGGCGAGAGGAAGCTGTGCAGCAGATAGCCATGCGCCGCGTGGATCTCGATCAGCCGGTAGCCGGCGGCGATGGCGCGCCGCGCCGTGGCGGCGAAGTCCTCGATGACGCGGTGGATATCCGCCTCGGTCATGGCGCGCGGCGTGTCCATCCCCGGCATGGCCAGGGCGCTGGGACCGAGCGCCTGCCAGCCATGCTCGCGCGCCATGCCGCCGATCCAGGGCGCGGCGGAGCTGGCCTTGCGCCCGGCATGGGCGAGCTGGATAGCCGGCACGGCGCCGGTCGAGGCGATGGCGCGGGCCAGCCGGGCATGGCCGGGAAGGTGCCCGTCGCTCCAGAGGCCCAGATCGGCCGGGGTGATGCGCCCCTCCGGCGCGACCGCCGTCGCCTCGGTGATCACCAGCCCGGCGCCACCGATGGCGCGGCTGTGCAGATGCGCCAGGTGCCACTCCGTCGGCAGCCCGTCCGGCGCGCAGGAATACTGGCACATGGGGGCGACACCGATGCGGTTGCGCAGCGTGACGCCGCGCAGGGCGAGAGGCTCGAAAAGATCGGTCACCAGGCGGAACTCCGGTTGGCGGCGAGGGCCGGGATGGCATTCCAGGGGGGCAGGCGCCCCAGTCGGTTCTCGAAGACGGCAAACCATGTAGGCCCCCCGCCCCTCCGCGCCAACAGCCGCCCCGCCGCATCGGCCGGGAAGCGTGACAGGGTCACCGCGTCGCGCACGTTGCCACCGACCGCCGCGACCTCTCCCGGCCCGGCGGCGAGCACGATGTCGCAATGCATGGGGCGGAAGCGGCCGGTCTCGGGGAGGCGCGCGCGCCAGTCCGGCAGCGGCCGCGCCGAGCGGTCGGCGCAGACCAGGTCGCCCGGCCGCGGCGCATAGGCCGCCCAGTCCCGCGGCAGGAAGGGCGCTTGTCCGGGGAAGGCCATGGCGTCGGCCAGCAGGGCGTCGATGTAGAAGGCATGCGCGGCGGAGGGTGGGAACTCGCGGCGGTCGAGCCCGGCGCTCCGCATGACATGGCTGATGAAGGCCGCCGACCATGCGGGCTCGGACCAGAGGCCGGAGGGCGCGCCGGGCGCCGCCAGCAGGGTGGCGTAGCGCGCCCGGTTGCGGGCGACGGCGCCGGCCGCCTCCGCGTCGTCCACGGCGCGCCAATAGGCCAGGACGCGCGGGAAGTTCAGCGGTTCGCTCTCGGCGCGGCGCGCGGCGCCGGGGGTGGGGTGGTCCTCCTCGCGCGGGGTGGCGGCCTGGGCCTCGGCCTCCAGGACGATGCCGCCCCAGTCCCGCCACTCCGCCTCGGCGATGCGCAGGATGCGCTCCCGCACGCTCGGCGGATAGGAGAGCGGTGCCTCGCGCGGCGGAGCGGCGGGCGGGGTGGCGCAACCCGCCAGGGCCAGCAGGAAGGCCAGCAGCGGCAGGAGACTCGGTGAGCGGTGTGACGGCATGAGGCGGAGCCTATGGGCCGCACCGGGGGTGGCTGGGAAGCCCCGCCCCCCCTTCCTCGGCCCTCAGGCCGGTACGGGACGGCGCGTGCCGATGCCGAGGATGGCGGCATCGGGCGCGAGCAGGCCGAGCATCACCACCGGCTGGGTGGCGGCATTGCCCTCCCCGGCCAGCGGGCTGGTCAGCACCTCGAGGCAGCCCTGGTGATCCCGCACCCGGCCGCGCAGGGCGCGGAAGCTCGCCTCGTACAGCGTCTGCAGGCGCTGCAGCTCGGCCGTCTCCAGCGGCAGGGCGCCGGCCTCGCGCGCCAGCCGCGCGGCGCTCAGCGCCCGCATCAGCAGGCCGAGCTTGAAAGACCAGAAGCCGCCATCATCCTCCCACGGCCCCGGCGCCGCCCCCCCGCCCCCGCCTCCGGGGAGCCGGCCGCGCACGAAGGGCGTGTCGAGGTTGTGCCGCCGCCCCTCGCCCAGCGCGACATCGACGCTGCCGAGGCGGAGCGCGGCGATGGCGCGCCGCAGCGCCGTCTGCAGGACCGGATCGGGG
Source organism: Teichococcus aerofrigidensis (assembly GCF_054073225.1). NCBI lineage: Bacteria > Pseudomonadati > Pseudomonadota > Alphaproteobacteria > Acetobacterales > Roseomonadaceae > Roseomonas > Teichococcus aerofrigidensis. The sequence goes on along the minus strand of NZ_JBSXMU010000049.1, from coordinate 22,314 downwards.
CGCTGGGGCAGCAGCCGGGCCAGCGCCAGCATCGCGGCGGCGTGGCAGTCCAGATAGGGCATCTGCCCGAGATCGGCGAAGGCGCCGCCATCCTCGTCGGGGCGCTGCAGCGGCAGCATCAGCGCCAGGCCACGCTCGATCAGGGCGGTGTAGCGGCCATCGCCCGTGGCGCGCTGCATGGTGTCCAGCGAGACCAGGGCGAAGGCCAGGGCGCGCAGGTAGCCGCGCGCCGGGTCCGCCGCCGCGCCATGGCCGCCGAGGCCGGCGAAGAAGGCGGTGAGGTGGCGGTCGTACCAGGCCTGCATCGCCGCCAGGCGCCCGGGCGGCAGCGGCGGCTCGTAGCTGCCGTGCCGGGCGTGGAGGATCTGCGTCGCCATCGCGTTCAGCGCCGTGCCGACATCGGCGGTGAGCCCCGGGTCGCGCCCGCCGAGCAGGCCGGGATCGTGCAGCATGGCGGCATAGGTGGCGGTGGCGCCCGGCTGCGTGCCGGCGGTGATCAGCCGCGCCTCGCGCAGTGTGAAGGCCTGCCCCCCCTCCAGGCGCGGCACGGCGTGACGGGTCAGCAGCCAGTGCAGGCGACCGCTCCGGGCCTGCGCCTTGACGCTGAACACCGCATCGGGCGCCAGCGGGTGCAGGTGGATGCCGTTGGCGGTGCCGGGAGGCGCCTCCTCGACCATGCTGATGAGGCCGACCGCACCCTCCGCCAGGGTGACCAGGCCGTCCTCGGGCAGTGGCGCGGTGCGCAGCGCGGCACCGGCGGCGTCGCCCAGCACCACCTGCCGGATCGGCCGTCGCGCCTCGCCGGAGAGTTCGTCGAGCGCGGTGGTCAGGCGGATGTCGGACAGGCTGACGCCCGGCTCCGCGCGCAGCGTGACGGCGAGCATCAGGCGCGGGTCCGTGGCGCTGATGCTGTATTCGTAGCGCAGCCGGCCGACCACGCTCTCCGAGCGGCGCAGCAGGCCGGCCGGCACCTTGAGCAGGCTCTCGTGGAACAGGACGGCGCCATCGGGGCGGGTCAGCAACCCGTGCTCAACGATGCTGTCCTCCACATCCAGGCAGTGCCGCTGCCGGCCGAGGCGGAACTCGACGAGATGCCCCGTGTGGCGCAGCTCGCGCTGCGCCGGGCCGCCGCGCACCGCCTGCCGCACCAGGCCGCGCGAGAGATCGCCCTGGAAGCTGTGGGTGCCGGTCAGGATCAGGAAGTCGCGCGGGTCGTCCTGCTGCACCATGCATTCCGGGGGCGCCAGGCGGCGCAGCAGCAGCTCCCCGCGGCCCATGGCGAGGAGGAACTCCGTCAGGTCATCCGCCAGATGGCCCCATTTGCGCCGCAGTTCCGGCTGCGCCAGCAGTTCCACCGCGGCGGCGCTGTCGGCGGTCCAGCACCATTCGGAGGTGGGAAAGGGCAGGTGCGTCTCCCGCAGCGCCGGCACGGCAAGCCCGTCCAGGGGCGCGGCCCGCAGCAGGCGGCGCTCCATGAAGGCGATCAGGCGGTCGCGCTCGGGCTCACGCAGCAATTCGGCCATTGGCAGTTCCGGCTCCATCGATCGGCGGCGGCGCATGATAGTCAAGCTTTGCGGCGAACGCACGCGGTGAGCGAGTCGAATCAGAAATCATCCGCCTCAGGTTGCAGTCTCGTGGCACACAAAGGGGCGCCCGGCCATCTCCGTAGGCTTAGCCATAATTCGGCCGCAAGGCGGGACACCACCATGCCTTTGTTCCAAAAGGCCTTTCTCCCCGTCCACGGTGTCACAGCCGCGTGAATACGGCGCAAAAATGGCGTTCGGGCGGGATTAAGGCTGGAATGTGGCGGCGGCTTGCCCCAATTATGTCTGCAGCAAGGAGGCCAGCATGTTCGATCGCAAGCAGACCATCGCCGAGACCGACGCCCGCAAGACCGCCCCGATCAACGAGCGGCTGCGCGAGGATGCCTTCCGTGCCGACACCGCCTCCAGCTTCAGCCAGTGGAACAGCTGGGGCGAGCGCAACAGCCTGAGCCTCGGCTCCTACGGCCGCTGGTAAGCGGCGCGCCCTGACGGCGGTCGTCCCCGAAGCCCGGCCCCCCAGCCGGGCTTTTTGCTGCCCGGGCCACGCCGGCCCCGGCCCTTCCGTTTTCCTTAGACGGGCCGGCCCGGCTTTTGCTTCGCTCCGGGCATGACCGGATGCATCGCCTTCCTCCTCAACGGCGAACCTCGCCGCCTGCCGCCCGCCACGCCCCCCGGCCTCACCCTGCTGGACTGGTTGCGCGCCCCTGACGGCGCGGGGCTGCCCGGCACCAAGGAAGGCTGCGCCGAGGGCGATTGCGGCGCCTGCACCGTGGTGCTCGAGGAGGCGGATGGCAGCCGCATCCCGGTCAATGCCTGCCTGGCCCTGCTCGGACAGATGCATGGCCGGGCGATCCGCACGGTCGAGGGGCTGGGCGGGGGCGCGGCGCCGCATCCGGTGCAGCGCGCCATGGCGGAGGGCGACGCCACGCAATGCGGCTTCTGCACCCCCGGCATCGTCATGTCCGCCTGGGCCCATGCGCGGGAGGGCGGGGCGGCCGATGAGGCGCTGGCCGGCAATCTCTGCCGCTGCACCGGCTACCGGCCGATCCTGGCGGTGCTCGAATCCCTCACCGATGACGGGGCGCCGCCGCCCTCCCCGCCCCCCGTGGAAAGCGCCGAGTTCATCGCGCCCGGCCAGGTCTTCCACCGCCCGGCCAGCCTGGCCGAGGCCCTGGCGCTGCGTGCCGCTCACCCGGAGGCCTGGCTGCTGGCCGGCGGCACCGACCTCGGCCTGCGCGTCTCCGAACACCGGGAAAGGCCGGGGCGCATCCTCGGCCTCTCCGGAGTGGCGGAGCTGCAGGCGCTGGCGGTGCATCCCGGCCGGCTGCGCATCGGCGCCGGCGTCACCTATGACCGGCTGCTGAAGGCCATCGCGCCCCTGCCCGATCTGGCGCCGCTCGCCGCCTATCTCCGCCGCCTCGGCTCGCGGCAGATCCGCGGCATGGGCACGCTGGGCGGCAATCTCGGCACCGCCTCGCCGATCGGCGACGCCCTGCCGCCGATGCTGGCCCTCGGCGCGGAGCTGGTGCTGGCCTCCGCCGCCCGCGGCGAGCGGCGCCTGCCGGTGGCGGAGTTTCTCACCGGCTATCGCCGGACCGCGCTGGCGCCGGACGAGATCATCGCCGCCATCGACCTGCCCCGCCCGCCCGCCGGCGCGATCCTGGCCTGCGAGAAGCTCTCCAGGCGGCACGACCAGGACATCTCCGCCGTCTCCGCAGCCTTCCTGCTGCGGCTCGGGGAGGGTGTCATCGACGGGGCGCGGCTGGCCTTCGGGGGCATGGCCGCCACCGCCACCCGCGCCCCCGCCGCCGAGGCCGCGCTGGTTGGCGCGCCGCTGGCCGAGGCCAGCTTCGAGGCCGCCGCCGCCGCCCTGGCGCGCGACCTCACGCCGCGCGACGACTGGCGCGGCAGCGCGGCGTACCGGATGCGGGGCGCGCAGGGCCTGTTGCGGCGGCTCCACTGGCGCGCCGCCCGGCCCGACCTGATGCTCGAGGTGCAAGGCTGATGGACACCCCGCCCCCGAGCCGGACCGGCATGGGCGCCGCGCTGCGCCAGGACAGCGCGCTGCGCCACGCCACCGGCGAGGCCCGGTTCCTCGACGACCTGCCCGAGCCCCCTGGCCTGCTGCACGCCGCCCTGGCCCTCTCCCCGGTGGCGCATGGAAGTCTGGCGCCGCTCGACCTGGCCCCGGCCCGCGCCGTGCCGGGGGTGGTCGCCGCCTTCGGGCCGGCCGAGGTGCCGGGACGCAACGACATCTCGCCCAGCGGCAAGGCGGCGGAGGTGCTCTTCGCCACGGGCCATGTGGCGCATTGGGGCCAGCCGCTGGCCCTGGTGGTCGCGACCACGCGCGACGCGGCCCTGGCCGGCGCCGGCGCGCTGCGGCCGGAGATCGCGGAGTTGCCGCCCATCCTCTCCATCGAGGCGGCGCTGGAGGAAGGGGCGCTGCTGATGCCGCCCCAGGTGATCGCGCGCGGCGACTGGGAAGGCGCCCTGGCCGCCGCGCCGCGCCGCATCCAGGGCGAGTTCCGCTGCGGCGGGCAGGAGCATTTCTACCTGGAAGGTCAGATCGCGCTCGCCATCCCCGGCGAGGATGGCGATCTCGTCCTGCATTCCTCCACCCAGCACCCGACCGAGGTGCAGCACATCGCGGCCCGCGTGCTGGGCTGCGACTACAACCGGATCACGGTGCAGTGCCGGCGCATGGGCGGCGGCTTCGGCGGCAAGGAGAGCAACGCCTCCTGGATCGCCGCCGCCGCCGCCCTGGCGGCCCGGCTGACCGGGCGGCCGGTGAAACTGCGCCTCTCCCGCCGCGCCGACATGGCGGCGACCGGCAAGCGCCATCCCTTCCTCTACCGCTGGCGGGCCGGGATCGACGCGCGGGGCCGCGTCCTCGCGCTGGACGCGACGCTGGCCGCCGATGGCGGGCACAGCCTGGATCTCTCGGGCGGCGTCATCTTCCGCGCCGTGACCCATGCGCTGAACGCCTATGACGTGCCGGCGGTGCGGATCACCGGCCTCGCCTGCAGGACCAACACCGTCAGCAACACCGCCTTCCGCGGCTTCGGCGGGCCGCAGGGCGCGCTGCTGATGGAGGACGTGCTGCACGGCGCCGCCCGCGCGCTGGGCGTCCCGGTCGATTCGTTGCGAGAACGGAACTTCGCCGGCGGGCCGAATGGCGCCGAGACCCCCTATGGCCAGGCGCTGGAGGGCGACCTCATCCGCCGCGTCTGGGCCGAGGCGCGGCGCGACGCGGACTGGGAGGCGCGCCGCGCGGAGATCGATGCCTTCAACGCCGCCCATCCGACGCTCCGCCGGGGCCTCGGCGGCTTCGCGCTCGCCTTCGGCATTTCCTTCGGCATCATGGCGATGAACCAGGCGGGCGCGCTAGTGCATGTCTACACCGATGGCTCGATCCGCCTGAACCATGGCGGCACCGAGATGGGCCAGGGCCTGTTCATCAAGATCGCCCAGGTGGTGGCCGAGGTGTTCGGCGTCGAGGTGGAGCGCATCCGCATCACCGCCACCTCCACCGCCGAAGTGCCCAACACCGCGCCCACCGCCGCCAGCACCGGCTCCGACCTGAACGGCTGGGCGGCGCATCAGGCGGCCTCCGCCATCCGCGCCCGCATGGCCGCCGTCGCCGCCGCGCTGTGGAAGGTGGAGGCGGCGGCGCTGCGCTTCGCCGATGGCCGCGTCACCGCCGGCAACCACGCCATGGACTTCGGCGAGCTGGCGCAGCAGTGCTGGGCGCAGCGCGTCAGCCTCTCGGCCACCGGCTTCTACAGGACGCCCGACATCCACTGGGACCCGGTGGCGATGCGCGGCGAGCCCTTCTTCTACTTCTCCTACGGCGCCGCCTTCGCCGAGGTGTTGGTCGATACCCTCACCGGCGAGTACCGCGTCACCCGCGCCGATCTCGTGCAGGATTGCGGGCGCTCGCTGAACCCGGCCATCGACCGCGGGCAGATCGAGGGGGCCTTCCTGCAGGGGATGGGCTGGCTGACCTGCGAGGAGCTGTGGTGGGACGCGGCGGGGCGGCTCCGCACCCTGGGCCCCTCCACCTACAAGATCCCCGGCTCGCGCGAGATGCCGAAGGCCTTCCACCTGCGGCTGCTGGAGGACAGTCCGGCGCGGGCCAACACCATCTTCCGCTCCAAGGCGGTGGGGGAGCCGCCGCTGCTGCTGGCGACCTGCGTCTGGAACGCGCTGCGCGACGCGGTCTCGCCACTCGGCGAAACGCCACGGCTCGACCTGCCGGCGACGCCGGAGCGCGTGCTGGCGGCGCTGCGGAGGGGGGCGCAGGTCAGGCAGCCGTGAATGGACAGCCACCCCTCCGGACATCCAGCCTGCCCCGGCAACAGGAGGCGGCACCATGGCGGACGACAACTGGCCCGAGATCCCCTATGCGCCCTGGCGCGAGACCTGCGCCGCGCTGCACCTCTACTGCCAGGTCCTCGGCAAGTACCGGCTCGCCCATGCGCCCTGGGTCAACCATTCCTGGCACGCCACCCTCTATCCGGAGACACGCGGCCTCACCACCGGCCCGGTGCCGGACGGGCCCGGCGGCATCACCCTGGGGCTGGACCTGACCGGCCATGCCGCCTGGGGTCAGGCGGCGGACGGGCGGGAGGCGCGCTTCGCGCTGGGGCCGATGTCGGTCGCGGCGTTCCATGCCCGGCTGCTGGAGATGCTGCGCTACCTTGGCGGCACGGCGCAGTTCCATGGCATCCCGAACGAGGTTCCCGATCCCGTCCGCTTCACCGAGGACACCGCGCCCCGCCCCTACGACGCCGCCGCGGTGGCGCGCTTCCACCGGGCCCTGCTCTCGGTCAGCCATGTGTTCCGGCAGTTCCGCACCGGCTTCCTCGGCAAGGTCAGCCCGGTGCATCTCTTCTGGGGCAGCTTCGACCTGGCGGTGACGCGCTTCTCCGGCCGCGCCGCGCCGCCGCATCCGGGCGGGGTGCCCGGCCTGCCCGACCCGGTGACGCGCGAGGCCTACAGCCACCAGGTCTCCTCCGCCGGCTTCTGGCCGGGCGGCGGCGGGGTGGAGGAGCCGGCCTTCTATTCCTACGCCTATCCCGCGCCGGAGGGTTTCGCGGCGGCGGCCGTGCGGCCGGCGACGGCGCGCTTCGACACCGGGCTCGGCGAGTTCCTGCTGCCCTACGAGGCGGTGCGCCAGGCCGCCGACCCGGCGGCGCTGCTGCTCGAATTCCTGGAGAGCAGCTATGCCGCGGCGGCCGATCTCGGCCGGTGGGACCGGGCCGCGCTCGACTGCGCCATGGGCCGGCCCGGCCGGCCGCGTCCGGTCTGAGGGTTCCGGCGGGGGAGGGCGCTCAGAGTCCCAGCTTCCGCGCCGCCCCGCGCAGGAAACCGCCGAGCGCCGCGTGGAATTCCGGCTCGTCGAGCAGGAAGGCGTCGTGGCCCTTGTCGGAGTCGATCTCGATGAAGGAGACATTGGCCGCCGCCGCGTTCAGCGCCCGGACCAGCTGCCGGCTCTCGCTGGTGGGGAAGAGCCAGTCGGAGCTGAAGCTCGCCACGAAGAAGCGCGTGCGGGTGCCGCGGAAGGCGGCGGCCAGATCCCCGCCATGCTCGGCGGCGAGGTCGAAATAGTCCATCGCCCGGGTGATGGTGAGGTAGCTGTTGGCGTCGAAGCGGCGGACGAAGGTGCTGCCCTGGTGGCGGAGGTAGCTCTCCACCTCGAAGACATCCTCGAGGAAGTTCAGCGCCGAGGCGCCGCGCAGCCGGCGGCCGAACTTCCGCGTCAGCGCCTGCTCCGAGAGATAGGTGATATGCGCCACCATGCGCGCGACGGAGAGGCCCTTGGCCGGGATCCGCCCATCCTCCCAGTAGCGGCCGCCCCGCCAGTCCGGGTCGGAATGGATGGCGGCGCGGCCGACCTCGTGGAAGGCGATGTTCTGCGCGCTGTGGTGCGTCGCCGTCGCGATCGGCGCCGCCGCGTGCACCATCTCCGGGAAGGTCGCCGCCCATTCCAGGCACTGCATGCCGCCCATCGAGCCGCCGACCACGGCCAGCAGCCGGTCGATGCCGAGATGCCCGACCAGCAGCCGCTGCGCGCGCACCATGTCGCGGATGGTGACGGGCGGGAAGTCGATGCCCCAGGGCTCGCCGTCCTCCGTTCCGTCGCGCGGGCTGCGCGGCCCGGTCGAGCCCATGCAGCCGCCCAGCACATTGGCGCAGATGACGAAGTAGCGATCGGTGTCGATCGGCCGGCCGGGCCCGACGATCGCCTCCCACCAGCCGGGCTTGCCGGTCAGCGGCTGCCGCTCGGCCAGGTACTGGTCCCCGGTCAGGGCATGGCAGACCAGCACGGCATTGCTGCGCGCGGCGTTGAGCCGGCCATAGGTGCGGTAGGCCACGTCCATGGGGGCGACGACCGCCCCGCAGTCGAGCGCCAGCCCCTCGGGGAAGCGGACATGGCGGTGCGCCACGGAAGCGCCGGGGGCGGCGGGCATCGAAGGGATCGGCTGCGCCTGACTCATGATGCCGCAAGCAATAAGATGGCGGGCGCCTCAGGTCCATCATGCCCGATCCCGCCGCCGGCTCCAGCGGGGCCGGATGGCTTCCGGCTTGGCGGCGGGGCGGGGGGGCTCTATTGCTGGCGGCCGATGCGTGATCCGACCGCCGAACCGCCGCCCGCCGCGCCGCTCCCGGCCTCCTCCGCGCCGCCCGCGGCGACGGACCTCGCCACGCTGCGCGCCCGGATCGACACCCTCGACGATGCCCTGCACGATCTGCTGATGCGCCGCGCCGATCTGGTGGCGGAGATGGCCGGCGGGCGGGCGAAGGGCGGCGGCGCCATCTTCCGCCCGGGGCGCGAGGCGGCGATCCTGCGCCGCCTGCTGGCCCGCAACCGCGGCGCCCTGCGGCGGACAGTGGTGCTGCGGGTCTGGCGCGAGATCATTGCCGCCTCCCTGGCGCAGCAGGGTCCCTTCTCGGTGGCCGTGGCGCCCGGAGAGGCGCTGGCCGGGCTGGCGCGCGGCCATTTCGGCGGGCTCACGCCGCTGCGTCCCCATCCCACCCCCTGCCTCGCCCTGGCCGCGCTGGAGCGGGGCGAGGCCAGCCTGGCGGTGCTGCCGGCCCCGTGCGAGGAGGAGCCGGCCGAGGCGGCCTGGTGGACCCGGATGCAGGCCCCCCGCCTGCAGGTGGTCGCCGCCCTGCCCTTCCTGGCCGCCGGCGCCGCGCCGGGCGCCTGTGTCGTGGCCGCCCTGCCGCCGGAGCCGACGGGGCGCGACCACAGCCTGCTGCGCCTCGTGCCGGTGCCCGGCCAGCCGCGCGACCATGCCGTCGCCGCCCTCGGGGCCGCGCTGGAGGCCGCCGGCCTGCCGCCGCTGGCCCTGCTGTGGCGCGAGCAGCCGGAGCCGGCCATGCTGGCCGTGGTCGAGGGCTTCCTGGAGGCGGGCGATCCGCGCCTCGCCGCCCTGCCCTTCCCCCATCTGCAGATCCTCGGCGCCTATGCCGAGCCCGAGCCGGAAGAATGAGCCGATGACCGTGCCGCCGCGCCCCACCATCCTGTCGATCGAACCCTATGTCGGCGGCGAGTCGAAGATCCCGGGGGTCAACCGGATCATCAAGCTCTCTTCCAACGAGGGCGCCTTCGGTCCGCCGCCCGGCGCCATCGAGGCCGTCGCGCGCGCCGCGCGCGAGGCGCACCGCTACCCGGACGGCAATGCCCGCGCGCTGCGCGAGGCGATCGGCGCCCGCTTCGGCCTCGACCCCGCGCGCATCGTCTGCGGCAACGGCTCGGACGAGCTGATCACCCTGCTCTGCCTCGCCTATGCCGGCGAGGGCAGCGAGGTCATCATGTCGGCCTATGGCTTCATGATGTACGACATCACCGGCCGCGCCTCGGGCGCGCGGGTGCTGAAGGTGGCCGAGGTGCCGGCGGAGGGCGGCGGGATGCAGGCCGATATCGACGGCATCCTGGCCGCCGTGGGCCCGCGCACCCGCCTCGTCTTCCTGACCAACCCGAACAACCCGACCGGCACGCTGCTGCCGAATGCCGAGCTGGCGCGGCTGCGCGCCGGCCTGCGCGACGACATCCTGCTGGTGCTCGACAGCGCCTATGCCGAATACGTCACCGCCCCCGGCTACGATCCCGGCGAGGCGCTGGTGGATGCCGCCGGCAACACCATCATGCTGCGCACCTTCAGCAAGATCTTCGGCCTGGGCGGCATGCGCGTCGGCTGGGGCTACGCGCCCGCCGACATCATCGACGTGCTGAACCGCGCGCGCGGGCCCTTCAACGTCGCCGCCGCCAGCCAGGCCGCCGCCGTCGCCGCGCTGGCGGAGCCGGGCTGGGTGGAGCGGAGCGTCGCGCACAACAGCGCATGGCGCGAGCGGATGAGCACGGCGCTGCGCGGCGCGGGCATCGACGTCTGGCCGAGCCAGACCAACTTCATCCTCTGCGACTTCGGCGCGCCCGAGGCGGCGCGGGCGGCGGATGAGAGGCTCAAGGCGCGCGGGCTGATCGTGCGCGGCATGGGCGGATACGGCCTGCCGCGCTGCCTGCGCATCACCATCGGCACCGCCGAGGAGTGCCAGATGGTCATCGACGCGCTGGCGGCCGGATAAGCGGCATGGCCGCCCCCCTGTTCCGCCGCCTCTGCCTGATCGGGCTCGGGCTGATCGGCTCGTCCATCGCGCGGCTGGCCCGCGAGCGGGGCGACATCGCCGCCGAGATCGTCGCCTGCGACCACGGCGTCGGCGTCGCCGCAAGGGTGCGCGAGCTGGGCCTTGCCGATGTGGTCGAGGTGGACGCGGCCGCCGCCGTGCGCGGCTGCGACGCGGTGATCCTCTGCACCCCGGTCGGCAGCTTCGCCGGGCTGATGGCGCAGATCGCGCCGCATCTCGAGCCCGGCTGCGTGCTGACCGACACCGGCTCGACCAAGGGCTCGGTGCTGCGCGACCTGCAGCCGCTGCTGCCCGACGGCGTGCATCTCGTGCCCGGCCACCCGATGGCCGGCACCGAGCATTCCGGCCCCGATGCCGGTTTCGCCACCCTGTTCGAGGGCCGCTACTTCATCCTGACACCGCCGCCCGGCACCGATACGGAGGCGGTGGAGAAGGTGGCCGAGCTCTGGCGCCGCGCCGGCGCCATGCTGGAGAGCATGGACGCGGCCACGCATGACAAGGTCGTGGCCATCGTCTCGCACCTGCCGCACCTGATCGCCTTCACCATCTGCTCCACGGCGGACGATCTGGCGCAGGAGACGCGCGGCCAGGTGCTGAAGTTCGCCGCCTCCGGCTTCCGGGACTTCACCCGCATCGCCTCCAGCGACGTGGACATGTGGCGCGACATCTTCGTCAACAACCGCGAGGCGCTGCTGGAGATGCTGGCGCGCTTCTCGGAGGATGCCCACGCCCTGGGCCGCGCCGTGCGCTGGAACGAGACGGAGTTCATCGAGGACCGCATCCGGCGCGGCCGCAAGATCCGCCGCAGCCTGATCGAGATGAAGCAGGCCTGACCGGCCCGGGCGGCGCGGCGCCCCCCGGACCTGCCGGGTCGGCTCATTCGACGATCTGGAACTCGCCTTCCAGATGCAGCTCCACTGCGTCGCTCACCGCCGGGATGACGTAGTCGACGCCGAACTGCGACCGTTGCAGCGTGGCGCGGCCGTCGAAGCCGATGGTGTAGCGCTGGCTCACCGGGTGCACGCCGGCCGCGTTGAACACCGCCTCGAAGCTGACCGGCCGCGTGACGCCGCGCAGCGTCAGATCGCCGGTGATGCGCGCCGTGCGCTCGCCGGTGCGCTCGATCCGGGTCGAGACGAAGCGCGCCTCGGGGTGGCGCTCCACATCGAAGAAATCGGCGCCGCGCAGATGATGGTCGAGCCCCTCATGCAGGGTGCCGCCCTTGCCCATCGGGATGGTGACGCGAAGGCTGGAGCGCTCCAGCGCCGCCGGATCGAGCGTCAGCTCGCCCCGCACCTCGGTCAGCTGCCCGCTGTAGCGGGAGAGCCCGAAGTGATCGACCGTCCAGGTGATCTTGCCGTGATCGGAATCCAGGACATAGGTGCCGGCGCGGACGGCGGCGGGGTCGCGGTTGAAGGACGCGGCCGGCTGCGCCACCAGGGGCGAGAGAGCCAGCGGCGAGGCGGCGAGGGCGGCAAGCAGCAGCCCGGCCGAAAGAATCTTGTTCACGGCATGCTTCCCGGCATGATTCCGGCGGGGCGCCACGCCCCGCCTCGGCCCGAGGTGGCGACGGCGCCGCGGGAATCAACCATCGACGCCGGCCGCCAGATGCTCGCGCAGCCGCTGCGCCTGCGGGCTCGGCGCGCCGCCCTGCCGCCAGCACAGCCTGAGCTCGCGCACCGCCCAGTCCTCGGCCAGCCGGACCATGGCGAGGCTGCGCGCGTGCCGCAGCGCCGCGCTCCGCGGCAGGATGGCGATGCCGGCGCCGGCCGCGACCATGCGGCAGACCGGATCGCTGCCGCCCAGGCTGACGCGCAGCCTGAGGTGCCCGCCGAGCCGCGCCGCCGCCTGCCAGGCCAGGTGCGCCTGCAGCGCGCTCTCGGCGCCGAGGCCGATGAAGTCCTCGCCCAGCAGCTCGGCCAGCCGCAGGCCGCGCCGCCGCGCCAGCGCGTGGCCGCGCGGCAGGATCACCACCAGCCGGTCGCCCCGGAAGGGCGCGGAGTCCAGCCCCTCCACCCCCGGCAGCGCCCAGTCGGCGGCGATGCCGAGATCCGCCTCGCCGGCCATCAGCGCCGCCAGGATGGCCGGGCTCGGCCGCTCGCGCAGATCGATGTCGATGCGGGGATGGGCCGCCAGGAAGCCGGGCAGGACGCGCGGCAGGATCTCGCCGCAGGCCGCGCCATTGGCCCAGAGCCGCACCAGCCCCCGCGCGCCCCCGGCATGCTCGGCCAGCTCGCCGCGCAGCCGTGCCATCTGGTCCAGCACCTGCTGCGCATGCTGCAGCAGGGTCAGGCCGGCGGCGGTCGGGCGGGTGCCGCGCCGGCCCCGCTCCAGCAGGCGCAGGCCGGCCTGTTCCTCCATGCCCCGGATGCGGGCGCTGGCGGCCGCCAGGGCGAGGTGGCTGCGGGCCGCCCCGGCGGTGATGCTGCCCGCCTCGGCCACGGCGCGGAACAGGCGCAGATCGGTCAGGTCGAAATGCATAGGCCGGGCCCTGCCTTCGTCATGGGCGAAGACTGCCTTGCCCAGCCTCGCATTGTGCGCGCCCCGGCCGGCGGCGCAAGCTGCCCCCCATGAACACCGAGATCCTGCTCTGGACGGCCATCAGCCTCTGCTTCTTCCTGGCCGGCATGGTGAAGGGCGTCATCGGCCTCGGCCTGCCGACGGTCGCCATCGGCCTGCTCGGCCTGTTCCTGCCGCCGGCCCAGGCGGCCTCGCTCCTCCTCCTGCCTTCGCTCCTGACGAATCTCTGGCAGGCCGCCTCCGGCGGCGCGCTGGGCGCCCTGCTGCGTCGGCTGGCACCGCTGCTGGCCGGCATCCTGGCCGGCACCGCCCTCGGCGTCGCCCTCGGCATCGGGCTGGGCCAGGCCGACGCGGGCCAGGCCCGGCTGGTCCTGGGGCTGGCGCTGATCCTCTACGGCCTGTTCGGCCTGGCCGAGCGGAGCCTCGCCCTGCCGCTGCGCCACCAGGGCTGGGGTGGCGGGCTGGCCGGGCTCGTCACCGGCGTCATCACCGCCGCCACGGGTGTCTTCGTGATGCCGGCGGTGCCCTATCTGCAGGCGCTGCGCCTAGAGCGCGCCGAGTTGCTGCAGGCGATGGGCCTCTGCTTCACCGCCGCCACCCTGGCCCTGGCGGGCGGCCTGGCCGGCGGCGCGGGGCTCGGCGGCGACGCGCTGCTCGGCTCGGCCCTGGCGGTGCCGCCCACCCTGCTCGGCATGGTCGCGGGGCGGCGGCTGGCCCTCTCGCCCCGGCTGTTCCGCCGGCTGTTCTTCCTCGGCCTGCTGGCGCTGGGCCTGCATCTCGCCTGGCCAGGCTGAGGCGCCTTCCCATCTGGAGGGCATGACCGAACCGGCACCGCTGATCCTGAGCCTGGAACCCGACGCCACCAGCCTCGCCCGGCTGGAGGCCCTGCGGCGGAGGCATTTCCCGCCCGCGCGCAACCGGACCCCGGCGCATCTCACCCTGTTCCACGCGCTCCCCGGCGAGGCGCTCGAAGCGATCACCGCCCGGCTCGCGGCCGTGGCCGCGGCGACGCCGGTCCTGCCCCTGGCCTTCACCGGCCCGCGCAGCCTGGGGCGTGGCACCGCCATCGCCGTGGAGAGCGCGCCGCTGCACCGCCTTCGCGCCGGGCTGGCGGAAGCCTGGCGGCCCTGGCTCGGCGCGCAGGACCGCCAGGGCTTCCGCCCGCATGCGACGGTGCAGAACAAGGTCACGCCCGAGGCGGCCCGCGCCCTTCTCGAGACGCTGCGGCAGAGCCTGCCGCCATGGGAAGGAACGGCGCAGGCGCTGCTGCTCTGGCACTATCGCGGCGGGCCGTGGGAGGCGGGCGGGCGGTTCCCTTTCACGGCACCGCCGCCGGCACCCGGCGCGGGCTGAGGGCCGGCATGCGCCTGCAACCCGGATGGCCGCGCCCGCGCTAGCTGCGGGAAGCTCCGCGAGATCCCCCATGACCGACCCCACCCCCCGCCCCCAGGCCGACCAGGACCGGGCGGACGCGAAGTCCGATGCCGAGATCGAGAGCAGCGGCGGGCCGCTGACGCCCGACGAGGAGGAGGAGGTCGAGGAGCATGCCAAGCTCCGCCCGCTGGCCATCTACGAGGTGGTGCGGCAGGAGGGCGTCGAGGAGCTGGGCCGCCCCTGGCAGGGGCTCTGGTGGTCTGGCCTCGCCGCCGGCCTCTCCATCGGCATCTCCATCACCACCGAGGGCACGCTGCACGCGCTGCTCCCCGAGGCGCCCTGGCGGCCGCTGGTCGAGAGCCTGGGCTACACGGTCGGCTTCCTGATCGTCATCCTGGCGCGGCAGCAGCTGTTCACCGAGATCACCCTGACGGCGGTGCTGCCGGTGCTGGCGCATCCGACGCGCAAGTCCCTGGGCGCCCTGGCACGCAACTGGTCCGTGGTGCTGGTGGCCAATCTGGCCGGCACCGCCATCTTCGCCGGGGTGCTGGCCACCGAGGGCTTCCTGCCCGGCTTCGTGTCCAAGGGAGCGCAGGCGATCTCCGAACACATGATCGAGGTGACGCCGTGGCAGGCCTTCCTGCGCGCCGTCCTCTCCGGCTGGATGATGGCCCTGCTGGTCTGGATGCTGCCGCTGGCCGAGGCGGCGCGCTTCTGGGCGATCGTGCTGATCACCTACCTGATCGCCCTGTTCGAGCTGTCCCATGTGGTGGCCGGCTCGGTGGAGATCTTCCTGCTGGTCTTCGAGGGCCGGATCGGCCTGCTGCACGGCGCAGCCACCTACCTGCTGCCCTTCCTCGCCGGCAATGTCATCGGCGGCTCGGCCCTCTTCGCCCTGCTCGCCCATGTCCAGGTCTGGCAGGAGATGCCGGACAGGGAGGCCAGGGCGCACCCGGCCTCCCGGCGGCGGCCTACTTCGTACTCGGATAAGCCCGCGGATGGGTGATCTGGTCCGGCGGCCCCGGTGGCCGCACCGGGCCGGGCCGGCCGCAGGCGGCGAGCAGCGGCAGCAGCAGCGCCAGCGCCAGCAGCGCCGGGAGGGCCCGCCTCATGCCAGCCGCTCCCGCCATTCGGCCGCCATGCGCCGGACATTGACCGGCGCCGTGCCGCCATAGGAGGTGCGCGAGGCGACCGAGGCCTCGACGCTCAGCACATGGAAGACGCCGCCATGGATGCGCGGCTCCTCGGCCTGCAGCTCCTCCAGCGACAGGCCGGAGAGGTCCACGTCCCGCGCCTCCGCTCGTGCCACCAGGCGGCCGGTGACGTGGTGCGCGTCGCGGAACGGCAGGCGCAGCTCGCGCACCAGCCAGTCGGCGAGGTCGGTCGCGGTGGAGAAGCCGGCGCCGGCGGCCTCGCGCAGCCGGGGGCCGTCCGCCTTCATGTCGCGCACCATGCCGGCGGTCGCGGCCAGCGCCAGCGCCATGGTCTCGGCCGCGTCGAACAGGCCCTCCTTGTCCTCCTGCATGTCCTTGCCATAGGTCATCGGCAGGCCCTTCATCACCGTCAGCAGCCCGATCAGCGCGCCGGAGACGCGGCCGACCTTGGCGCGCACCAGCTCGGCGGCGTCCGGGTTGCGCTTCTGCGGCATGATCGAGGAGCCGGTGGTGTAGGCGTCGGACAGCTTGACGAAGCCGAAATAGGGGTTCGTCCAGAGCACGATCTCCTCCGCGAAGCGGGAGAGGTGCGTCGCGCAGATCGCCAGGGCGGCGAGGAATTCCAGCGCGAAGTCGCGGCTCGCCACGGCGTCCAGGCTGTTGCGCATCGGCCCGTCGAAGCCCAGCGCGGCGGCGGTCATGTGGCGGTCGATGGCGAAGCCGGTGCCGCAGAGCGCGGCCGAGCCCAGCGGGCTTTCGTTCATCCGCGCGCGGCAGTCGCCGAGGCGGGAGCGGTCGCGCCCCAACATCTCGACATAGGCCAGCAGGTGGTGGCCGAGGGTGGTGGGCTGCGCCGGCTGCAGGTGGGTGAAGCCCGGCATCACCGTCGCCGCGTGCTCGTCGGCGCGCTCCGTGAGGGCGCGCATCAGGTCGGCGAGCTGGCCGTCGATGCCGTCGATCGCGTCGCGCACCCAGAGGCGGACATCGAGCGCCACCTGGTCGTTGCGGCTGCGCGCGGTGTGCAGGCGCTTGCCGGCCTCGCCGATGCGCTCGGTCAGCCGCGCCTCGATGTTCATGTGGATGTCCTCCAGCGCCTCGCTGAAGGGGAAGTCGCCCGCCTCGATCTCGGCGGCGATGCCGGAGAGGCCTTCCCTGATCGCGGCCTCGTCATCGGCCGAGATGATCCCTACATGGCGCAGCATGGCGGCATGGGCCAGGCTCCCGCGGATGTCCTGCCGCCACATCTTGCGGTCGAAGCCGATGGAGGCATTGATCGCCTCCATGATGGCCGAGGGGCCGGCGCTGTAGCGCCCCCCCCACTGCTGATTGCCCTGGCTGCGGCCTGAACTGGACCCGCTGGAGCTGGACCCATTGGAACTGGACAAGGAAGGATCTGCCTCGTGTTGCTCGGACGCCGCCCTCTGCTCTCGCTGCTCGCGGCCGGGGCGACCCTAACCACGCTGCTTCGGGCACGGCAAGGGATTGCGGCGGCGCCGGGCCCGAAGCCCTCCGCCAGCGAGGCCCCCGAAGGCCTCGCCAAGCTGGAGGCCATCCCGCCCCGCCCCGCCCCCGCGCTCGACTTCACCGACGCGCAGGGACAGCCCGCCAGCCTCGATGCTTTCCGGGGCAAGGCGGTGCTGGTGAATTTCTGGGCCACCTGGTGCCCGCCCTGCGTCGCCGAGATGCCGGCGCTGGACCGCGCCCAGCAGGCGCTCGGCCCCGAGGGCTGGGTGGTGCTGGCGCTGTCCTCCGACCGGGGCGGCCGCGCCCAGGTCGAGGCCTTCTACCAGCGCACCGGCGTGCGCAGCCTCGGCGTCTGGCTCGATCCCAAGGGCGCGGCGGCGCGCGCCGCCGGCTCGCGCGGCCTGCCGACCAGCCTGATCGTCGACCGCGCGGGGCGGGAGGTGGCGCGGCTGGAGGGCGCCGCCGCCTGGGACCATCCGGCCTTCCTGGCGCGGCTGCGCGCCCTGGCGGAGGGCCAGGACACGACCTGACCGGGCGCGCCCCTGGGTCGCCCCGGCGGCCCTCCCGATCATCGCTTCTTCCGGCGGAGGCCAGGGTCTAGCCTCGCCGGTGGCGCAACAGCCGAGAGGAGATCCGGATGCCCCGACCGAGCATCGTCATCGAAAGCGACAGTCGCGAGGCGGTGGCGCTGGCCCTGCTGCAGCTCGTGCTGCGGGCGGAGGACGCGCCGCGCGATGCCGCCGGCATCCTGGCCGCGTATCGCGACTGCCTCGACGCCGTGCGCGGCCCGGCGCCGCCGCTCGCGGCGGAGCCGCTGGCCCTTGAGGAGGAGGAGCCGGCCAGCATCGGCGAGGAGGATGCCGCGCCGCGGATCGCCCCGCCGCCCCCGCGCCGCCGCAAGCCGCGCAAGGGCTGAGCGCCCCCTCTCGACGGCCGCCGCGCCCGGCGCGACACTCGCCCGACGGATCCGGATGGATGAGGGAGCTGGCATGACGGAACTTTGGCGCCTTGAGGCCCATCAGATCGCGGCGCGCGTGGCGGCGCGGGAGATCTCGGCGCGGGAGGTGGCGCAGGACGCCCTGGCGCGTCTCGCCGCCGTCAATCCGGCCATCAACGCCGTGGTGCAGGAGATGCCGGAGGAGGCCCTGACGGCCGCCGACGCGGTGGATGCGGCATTGGCCCGCGGCGAGGCGGCGGGGCCGCTCGCCGGCGTGCCGGTCACCATCAAGGTGAATGTCGACCAGAAGGGCCATGCGACGACCAATGGTCTGCGCATCCAGCGGGAGCTGGTCGCCACCGAGGACAATCCGGTGGTGGCCAACCTCCGGCGCGCCGGCGCCGTCATCATCGGGCGGACCAACACGCCGGCCTTCTCGCTGCGCTGGTTCACGCGCAACGCGCTGCATGGCCATACGCGCAACCCGCGCAATCCGGCGCTGACGCCGGGCGGCTCTTCCGGCGGCGCCGGGGCCGCGGTCGCGGCCGGCATCGGCGCCATCGGCCATGGCACGGATATCGGCGGCTCGATCCGCTACCCGGCCTATGCCTGCGGGGTGCACGGGCTGCGGCCGACGCTGGGCCGGATCCCGGCCTGGAACCCCTCCGGCGCCGAGCGCGCCATCGGCGCCCAGCTGATGGCGGTCTCCGGCCCGCTGGCCCGCTCCATCGCCGATATCCGCCTCGCCCTCGCCGCCATGGCGGCCGAGGATCTGCGCGACCCCTGGTGGGTGCCGGCGCCGCTGGACGGGCCGCCCATGCCGAAGCGCGCCGCGCTCTGCATCCGCCCGGAAGGCCTGGCGACGAAGCCCGAGGTGGAGCAGGCGCTGCGCGACGCGGCGCTGCGGCTGCAATCGGCGGGCTGGAGCATCGTCGAAACCGCCTGCCCGCCGCTGCGCGAACCGGCGCGGCTGCAGGCCATGCTCTGGCTGGCCGAATCCCGCCGCAACGGCAACACCGCCTATGAGCGCGAGGGCGATCCGGACGCCCGCTTCGTGCTGGTGCAGATGGAGCGCCTGGCCACGGCGCCCGACCTCGACGCCTTCCAGGACGCGCTGCAGGCCCGCGCCGGCTTCACCCGGCAGTGGCAGCTCTTCCTGCGGGACTATCCGGTGCTGCTGCTGCCGGTCTGCGCCGAGCCGCCCTTCCCCGACCTGCTGGACATCGAATCCCCCGCCGCCTTCGACCGGGTGATGGAGGCGCAGCTCGTGCAGGTCGGGCTGCCGCTGATGGGGCTGCCCGGCCTCACCGTCGCCACCAGCGGCGGGCGCGCGCCGATGGGCGTGCAGCTGATCGCCGGGCGCTACCGCGAGGACCTGCTGCTGGCGGCCGGCGCGGCGATCGAGGCGGCCGGCCCCGGCGTCGAGCCCTGCGACCCCGCCACTGCCTGACGGAACGGCGCCGCCGGCCCCAGGAACGGATGGTCGAACCGTCGGCGGCGCCTCAGCCGATCCGCAACCAGCCCATCATGCCGGTCTCCAGGTGCTCCAGCACGTGGCAGTGGAACATCCAGTTGCCTGGCGCCGCCACGAAGGCGATCTCGGCGCGCTCGCGCGGCTGCAGCAGCACGGTGTCGGCCAGGAATCTCGGCAGGCCCTCCTGGCGCGAGAGCGACAGCACCTCGAAGGTGTGGCCGTGCAGGTGGATCGGGTGGGGGTGCGGCGTGGTGTTGTGCAGCTCGAAGATGTAGCTGCGGCCGGCCTTCAGCTCGGCCAGCGGCGGCGGCAGGTGGCGGTGGTCGCCCTGCGCGCCGCCGGGCCAGGTGGACTTGTTGATCGCCCAGAAGGTCTGGCGCCCGGTGCAGAGGCTGTCCAGCAGCACCTGCGCGAAGGGGTCCTCCAGCGGCAGGCCGGCGATATCCCCCGGCGCTGTTCCCGGCAGGCCAAGCGAGGCGCTGAAGGCGAAGGGCAGCCGCTCGGCGCGCGCGAGGTCGGCGCGCGGAACGCGGCCCGGGCGCAGCCCGCGCGGCGCGAAGGGGCGCGGCGACCGGGTGGAGGGCGCGGCGGTGAGGCGCGCGATCGGCCAGGGCGTGCGGGAGAAGTCGTCATGGAGCGTGACGGTCCCGCCCGCCGCCGGGGCGCGCAGCAGCAGATCGAGCCGCATGGCCGCGCCGACCCTCCAGCCCTCGAGCGGGGCGGGCGGCAACAGGGCATTGCCGTCGGTGGCGATCACCACGGCCTCCGCCCCCTCCACGCGCGGCGTCAGGGTGCGGGTGGCATCGAGGTTGAGCAGGCGGAGCCGCACATCGCCATGCGCCGGCACCGTGACCGAGAAGTCCGGCCGGCCGTTGACGGCGCGCCGCGTCCCGAAGGTGCCCGCCCGGCCGGCACCCTGTGGCGTTACGAAGGGCAGCCAGGCGCCATCCCCGGCCAGCCGCCAGTCCTTCACCGCCAGGACGATATCGGCATCGGCGGGCTCCGCCTCGTCGCCCTCCACCACCAGCACGGCGGCGAGGCCGCGCCCGACCTGCCCGGGCTCGTTGCAGTGCGGATGCAGGAAGAAGGTGCCGGTGTCGGGCGGCGTGATGTCGTAGGTGAAGCTCTGTCCCGGCTCGACCGGCGGCTGGGTGACGTATTGCACCCCATCCATGGCGTTGGGTCCGCGCACGCCATGCCAGTGGATGGTGGTGTGCTCGGGCAGGCGGTTCTCCAGCACGGCCCGGATGCTGTCTCCCTGCCGGATCCGCAGCACCGGCAGCAGGCCGTCCGTATAGCTCCAGATGCGCGAGGCCGGGCCTTCGGGACCCAGGAGGCGGGCTTCCCGCTCGGCGGCGACGAAATGCCATTCATGCCGCTGCCCCGCCTGCTGGCCCGCCTGGGCAGGCGCCGCCCTCGCCAGGCCGAGCCCCGCCAGCCCGGCGAGCAGACCACGGCGCCGAAGGGAGGAGAACCCGGTCATGCGCGGCGCGCGCGGCCGGGGATGGAGGAGGAGATCATGCCAGGACTCCGGCGGCGGGTAAGGTCTGAGGTCGACCCTAGCCCCGCTTCCGGCGAAAGTCCTGCTGGTTGCGAGCCGTTCGCAGGAACGGCCGGCCGGGGGACAACCCCCCGCTGTCAGTCGAGGCTGCGGCCCTGCGACTGCGCGGCCAGGGCACGGGCCATCTGGCTCAGGGCCTCCTGGTGCTTCTCGTTGTCGATCAGCGCGAAGTTGCGGGCCAGTTCGAGGCACATGCGCTGCCGCACGCCGAGGGGCTGCGCCGAGCCGTCCTCCGCCAGGCCCTCGAAGAACCAGGAGACCGGCACCGCCAGGACGGCGGCGATCTCGAAGAGACGGCCGGCGGAGATCCGGTTCAGGCCACGCTCGTACTTGTGCGCCTGCTGGTAGGTGACGCCGATCATGCTGGCGAGCTGCTGCTGCGACAGGCCCAGCATCAGCCGGCGCTCGCGGATCCGCGCGCCCACATGCTTGTCGGCCTGCTTGGCGCGCTGGGTCGAGGGATCCTCCGATTCCTCGCCCAGTGCGCGTGGCCCTGCCACGATGTCATCCACGTCGGTTGCGGCCATGCTGCTCATCCAGGAAGCGATGTTCTCAACCTCAAATAGGATAAGCCTGCGCAAACTTTGTCGCAGATCGTTCGGCCTCTTCTAACAATCGCGTGATAATTCAACTCGATTCAGAGGGATCCCTTAGGATTTTCCCGAATTGCTCTCGGCTTTCGCCAGACGCTGCCGCAGAAGTTGTACTTCCTCCCGCAGAGCCGCAACCTCATCCGCCTCCGCCGGCGCGCCGGGCGTGGAGTCGCGGCGCGGGAAGGGGCTGAACAGCGTCATGGCGCGCTCCATCATCGCCATGTTCTGCTTGCTGACCTCCTCGAGCCCGGCGAGCGGATTGACCATGGGCTTGAAGTTGCCCATGGCCTGCTCGACGGAAACCCGCATCTGCTCCTGCTGGCGCGCGAAGGTGCCCATGGCGGCCTCCAGATAGCGCGGCACCAGGGATTGCAGGCTGTCGCCGTAGAAGCCGATGAGCTGACGCAGGAAGGAGGTCGGCAGCAGGCTGCGGCCCTTGGCCTCTTCCTCGACGATGATCTGCGTGAGCACACCGCGGGTGATGTCGTCGCCGGATTTCGCGTCGTAGACGACGAAGTCGCGGCCGTCGCGGACCATGTGCGCGAGATCCTCCAGCGTCACGTAGGAGGAGGCCTCGGTGTTGTAGAGCCGGCGGTTGGCGTACTTCTTGATGACAACCGTCGGCCTCGTCGCGTCCTCGGCCACGTGCTGCTTCGCCTGCTCGGCCATGCTCTCTTCCTCCCGGTCCCGCTGGAGCGATGCGAGGACGCTAGCATGACACATCCCGCAGTGCGACAAGCGTCTGGTGGCGCAACGATCCCGCCCGCCCTTTCGCGCGCGCCATCCGGCGCTATGTTCCGGCGCGCGCCAGGCGGATTCCCGGTGAGGCCGGCAAGGCGGGGCGCCGCAACGAAGGATCGGTATGTCGCGCAGCGCGGGGACCGGGGCGGACGACCCGGAAGGCACGCTCGAGAGGCTGGCAGAGGATTGGATCACGCTGTGGCAGAGCGAGATCACGGCGCTGGCCGCGGATCGCGAACTGGCGGAGGCCTGGGCGGCGCAGGTCTCGCTGGCCGCCGCGCTCGGCGCCGCGCATCCAGG
>NZ_JBSXMU010000048.1:0-27914 GCF_054073225.1 Teichococcus aerofrigidensis | reverse complement strand
CCCCCCGCGCGGCGCCCCAGTGCAGCGTTGGAAGGGACGGGCGGTCAGTCCACCGCCAGGCGCCGCTCCATGATCTGCGTCTTCATGCTCTTCTGCAGCTTCTCGAAGGCCCGCACCTCGATCTGGCGCACGCGCTCGCGGCTGATGCTGTACTGCTGCGAAAGCTCCTCGAGCGTCGTCGGCTCGTCCTTCAGCCGCCGCT
The DNA here is from genome assembly GCF_054073225.1 of Teichococcus aerofrigidensis. NCBI lineage: Bacteria > Pseudomonadati > Pseudomonadota > Alphaproteobacteria > Acetobacterales > Roseomonadaceae > Roseomonas > Teichococcus aerofrigidensis. Next base: position 27,712 of record NZ_JBSXMU010000048.1, on the reverse strand, counting down.
CGATCAGGATGTGGCGCTCGCGCTCGTTCAGCGTCTTCAGCGCCTCGCCCAGAAGCTGGCGGCGGTTGGACATGTCCTGCCGCTCGGCGATCTCGGTTTCCTGGCTCTCGCTGTCATCGACCAGCCAGTCCTGCCACTCGCCCTCGCTGTCGGCGCGGACGGGCGCGTTCAGCGAATTGTCCGGCGAGGCGAGGCGGCGGTTCATCGAGATCACGTCCTGCTCCGGGACCTGGAGCGTGTGCGCGATCTTCTCCACCTGCTCGGGCTTGAGATCGCCCTCCTCGAGCGCGGCCATCTGTCCCTTCAGCCGGCGCAGGTTGAAGAACAGCTTCTTCTGCGCGGCCGTGGTGCCCATCTTCACGAGCGACCAGGAATGCAGGATGTACTCTTGGATCGCGGCGCGGATCCACCACATGGCGTAGGTGGCCAGACGGAAGCCACGGTCGGGATCGAAGCGGCGGACCGCCTGCATCATGCCGACATTGCCCTCGCTGATCAGCTCGCCCACGGGCAAGCCATAGCCGCGATAGCCCATGGCGATCTTGGCGACGAGGCGGAGATGCGACGTGACAAGGCGGTGGGCGGCCTGCTGGTCGCCTTCGTCCTTCCACTTCTTGGCAAGGCGAAACTCCTCCTCGGGGGAGAGCATCGGGAACTTGCGGATCTCCTGCAGATAGCGGGAGAGATTGCCCTCGGGGGCCATGGTCAACATCGAAGAAGTCGTGGAAGCCATAACTGCTTTGCCTCCTGCACCGGCCGGGAGCCCCTGTGACAGCGAACCCCCGGAATGTCCCGCACGGTCGGCGTGCGGTCCGGGTCGTCCTCCGCTCGGGCCCTGACGCGCCCTCCCGCCTGGCGTCACGGGCCAGACAGGTTCGGCGGCCGCGCCATGGCGATGGCACCCGGCGTTGGCGACAGATGAACGCTACCGCGCTGCGAAGAGTTGCGCAAGGAAATCCCGACTGTAATAGTCGGGTTACTCCGGGTTACCGTCCAGCAACGTGATCAGCGCCGCCATGTCGGGCGGGAGCGGGGCGGAGAAGCGCAGCGTCTCGCCCGTCACAGGATGCTGGAATCCCAGCGTTTCCGCATGCAGGGCCTGACGCGGAAAGGCCAGCAGCGTGTCCCGCGCCGGCTGCGACACCGCCCGCGCGGCGGCCGGAAGCCGGCGGAGATAGACCGGATCCCCGACAAGGGGATGCCCGATATGCGACAGATGCACGCGAATCTGATGCGTCCGCCCCGTCGCCAGGCGACAGCGCAGGAGGGAACAGCCGGTGCCCCAGGCCCGTTCGGTCTGGTAGCGCGTCAGGGCGGTCTTGCCGCCGCGCGTGACCACCGCCATCCGCTTGCGGTCCATGGGGTGACGGCCGACGGAAGCCTCCACCTCGCCGCGCGGCACGGCGGGCACGCCCCAGGCCAGGGCCAGGTAGGACCGCTCCAGGTCACGACTGGCGAAGGCCTCGGACAGGATCTGGTGCGCCCGTTCGCTCTTCGCAACCACCATGACGCCGGAGGTGTCCTTGTCCAGCCGGTGGACGATGCCCGGCCGCCGCTCGCCGCCGATGCCGGTCAGCTCCTCCCCGGCATGGGCGAGCAGGGCGTTGACCAGCGTGCCGTCCTGATTGCCCGGTGCCGGATGGACGACCAGCCCGGCGGGCTTGTCCAGCACGATCAGGTGACGGTCCTCGAAAAGAATGGTCAGCGGGATCGCCTGGGCTTCCGGCACCGCCGGCGCGGCGGGCGGCGGCGCCACCAGGTAGCGCGCCCCCGGCCGCACGGCCTCGGAGGGATTGTCGACCGGGGCGCCGTCCCGCGTCACGTGCCCGCCCTCGATCAGCGCCTTGACGCGCGAGCGCGAGACGGCGCCTATCGCGCCCGCCAGGAAGCGGTCGAGGCGGAGCCCCGCATCCTCCGCCGTGGCGATGACGGGGAAGGGGCCCTCCGGCGTGCTGCCGGCGGGGTCCGTGGTGTTGGGAGGAGGATCGGTGCGCTGGCTCAAGATACTGGTTGGGGTGATGGGGGTCATAATCATCGTCGGCACGGTGGCGCTGGTCGTGGTGCTCGTCCAGCGCATGGGCGAGGCCACCACGCGCCTCTCCGCCCCGGAGGCGGCGCCCCAGGGCTTCCGCGAGGGCGGCCTGCCCTGGACTAGCACGGATCTCGCCCTGCGGCAGCCGCCGGGAACGCGGATCGGCCAGATCGCCGCGCTGGAGGGGCGGCTCGCGGTCTGGGTCGAACGGCCGGACGGCGCGCGCATCCTGCTGGTCGATCCGCGCTCCGGCCGCATGGCGGGGGAGATCCGCCTAGGCGAGTAGGTTTTTCGCGTTTTTCCGCGGAAGCCCCCTTGCGGACCCCCGGCCGGGCGGATAGAAGCCCGCCCACGCCATCTAGTCCCCTTCGTCTAGAGGCCTAGGACACCGCCCTCTCACGGCGGCAACAGGGGTTCGAATCCCCTAGGGGACGCCAGGCGCGCTCTTGACCGCGCGCCATGGCCTTGGCTTTTCCGGACATTTCTGCATCCGCCGGCACGAGCCGGAGCGACCGCCGCGAGGGCGGGCGCTCGCGGCCACGCCGTCAGGCCCGCCGCATGCGTCGGGCGAGGTTCTCACCGATCATCACGCAGGTGAAGTGCAGGTTGGCGCGGCAGTCGGTCGGCATGATCGAGGCGTCGGCCACGCGCAGCCCGGCGATCCCCTTCACCGTCAGATCCGGGTTCACCACCCCGCGCGGGTCCTCGAAGGCGGCCATTCGGCAGGTGCCGGCGGCGTGCTGGATGTCGCCGGCCTCCCGCAGCATCAGCGCGTCCAGTTCGTCGTCGGGCAGCGCCGCGGCCTCCGTCATGCCGATCCCGCTGTCGCCGAAGGTGACGGCCTCGCAGAGCCCGGCCACCGCCGGCTGCCGCACGATCCGCGCCAGTCGGCGTACCGCATCGCGCAGGCGCAGCCGGTCGCCCGGGTGGTCGAGCATGTTCTCCTCGACGATCGGATGGGCCTCGGGATCGGCCGAGGTCAGCTCCAGCTGCCCGCGGGAATACGCATCGTAGAGCGCGGCGCCGATCGCCCCTTCCGGCGCCGGACCGGCCTCCGACAGGCCGCGATGGTTGTAGGCGATCATGATCATGTCGCGCTCGCCGCCGCCGGCCAGGCCGCTGCTGTAGGTCAGGCAGCAATTGGTGTGGCGCGCATCCGCGCCGCGCGCCCGATGCTCCGGCCTCAGCTTCAGCGTGGCGCGGAGGATCGGGTGGTCCATCAGGTTCCGCCCGACCATCGGCAGGTCCAGCGCCACCGGGATGCCGAGCGCGCGGAGCGGCGCCGCGGGGCCGATGCCCGAACGCAGCAGGATGGCCGGGCTGTGGATGGCGCCGGCGGAGAGCACGATCTCCCTCGCGCGGATCTCCTCCCAGCCCCCGTCACCGAACCGCACCCGGACACCGACGGCGCGGCCGCCCTCGAGCAGGACGCGGTCCACCAGGGCCTCGCCGCGGATCTCAAGGTTGGGCCGGCCGCGTGCCGGCTCCAGGTAGCCGTCATTGGTGGTGACGCGCCGGCCGTCGCGGCTGTTGATCGGGTTGCAGGAGATGCCCTCCCCGGTGGGCGCGTTGAGATCGGCCTTCCAGGGATAGCCCTCGGCCAGCGCCGCCTCGCGCAGCGCCAGATCGACCGCGCCCCATTCGGCGAGGGGCGCGCGATGGACCGGCAGCGGCCCGCCCCGGCGGATGCCGGGTGCCGTGCCGGTCTCCGCGTCGTCCTCGATCCGGTCGAAGAGCGGCAGCACATCCTCGGCCGACCAGCCCTCGCAGCCGGCCTCGGCCCAGGCGTCGAAGGCGGCCGGCACGCCGCGGATGGCGATCTGCGCGTTCACCGTCGAGGAGCCGCCCATGGTCCTGCCGCGCCAGTAGAACTTCGGTGCCTGGGCGGCGGTGCGGCGGGCCATCAGGCCGGGCCACTGCCACTTCGCCTGGTGCGCCGGGTCATGCATGAAGGGGACGATATTGGCGCTGCGAAGCTCCTGCGGCGCCTCGGCCGAGCGCCAGTCGCGCCCCGCCTCCAGCAGCAGCACACGGCACCGGGGATCCTCGGAAAGGCGGGCTGCGAGGGCGGCGCCGGACGAGCCGGCACCCACCACGATCACGTCGTGCATCTTACTTCTTCTCGATGTTCCAGAACAGGGGAATGGCGGAGGGGATCACGCCCGACAGCACGGCGCGATAGGCCGCCGGCTGGGCGAACTGGCCGAAGGGGATGCCGAGCCCCTGCTCGTAGACGATGGACTGGATCTGGCCCGCCACCTCGCGCTGGGCCTCGCGCGTCGGCGCGCGGGCGAAGGCGTCGAAGAGCGGGACCATCCGCTCATCGCACATGAAGCCGGCGGTGGCGGCGCTGGTGCAGTTGAAGTTGATGACGGAGTTGGTCAGCGGCGAGGCGAGGTCGAGGCCCAGGGCGTGCACGCCATAGACGCTCCAGCCCTGGCGGTTGGTGCGGCGCGCCAGCAGCGTGGCCCAGTCGGTCATCTGCAGGTCGACCTTGAAGCCGGCGCGGGCGAGGCGGTCGGCCAGGATGGTCGAGGCGACGCGCGGTGCCTCCAGGTCGCTCGCCGCCATGACCACCACCGGCGTGCCATCGTAGTTCGTGGCCTTCAGCGCGGCGGCGGCGGCCTCGATCGAGGGATCCTTCAGCGGCGCCGTGCCGGCGGCACTCTCATAGGGCGAGCCGCAGATGAAGAAGGCGGCGCAGCTCTGGCCGTAGCGACTGTCGAGGCCGAGGCCGGCGACCACCTCCTCCTGGTTCACCAGCCGCAACAGCACGCGGCGGATGGCGGGGTCGTTGAAGGGCGGGGAGGCGGTGTTGATGCGGTAGTGGCCGGTGAACATGTGGGCGCCGGCGAAGTTCAGCACCTTGAGGCGCCGGTCCTTCTCCATCGCCGGCAGCAGGTCGAAGGGGGCGTATTGCATGTAGTCGATATCGCCCTGCTGCAGGGCCGCCGCCGCGGTGGCGCCATCCGGCACGACCCGGATGTCGAGCGCGTCGGCCTTGACCACATGGCCGCCCGCCAGGAAGTCGGCGGGCTCGGGGCGCGGCACATAGGCGGCATTCCTCCGCAGCAGCATGCGGTCGCCGGGCCGGTGATCCGCACGGCTGTAGACGAAGGGCCCGGAACCCATGATCTCGGACACCTGCGTGCTGCCTGGCGTGGTCGCCGCGATGCGCGCCGGCATGATGAACGGCGTCGGCGAGGAGGTGGTGCCGAGTGTATCGAGCACCAGGCCGTAGGGCTCCTTCAGCTGCAGGCGGAAGCTCTTCGCGCCGGTGGCCTCCAGCGAGGCCGCGACCTTCATCAGCCGGCCGCCCAGCGCGCTGCGCGTGCTCCAGCGCTTCAGCGACGCGACGGCATCCTCGCCGGTGACGGGGGCGCCGTCATGGAAGGCCAGCCCGTCGCGCAGCGTGAAGTCCCAGGTGAGCTGGTCGTCCGAGACGGTCCAGGACTGCACCATCTGCGGTTTCGTGTTGCCCTCGCTGTCCGGAGCGAAGAGCGTGTCGAACACCATGTAGCCGAAGGTGCGCGTGATATAGGCACCGATGTAATGGGGATCGAGCGTGACGATCTCCGCTTCCAGCACCGCGGTGATGGTCTCCGCGCGAGCCTCGCCGGCTCGCGAAGACCCTCCCGCGGGCCATATGGGCGGCATCCAGGCGGTCAGCATCGCCACGCTGGCCAGGACGCCTCGCCTGATCGTCTTCATCCTCGTGCTTCCCTTTCCGGACAGCCTGCCCTGAGAGCCGCGCCGGAGCCAGTCCGGCGCCGCGGTCGGGTGGACTCTGCAAAGCCTGGGCCAGAGCGGCCGCGCGCCGTGGCACGCGGCTTGCACAGGGCATCGCACCGTCTCCCTGTCGAAGGACCGAATGGATGCGCCGTCGCCCGCTCCTGGCCCTGGGTGGCCTTCTGGCCATGCCCGCCCTCGCGCAACCCTCGGGCTGGAGACCGGCGGCGCCCATCCGCTATGTCGTGCCCTTCCCGCCGGGCTCGGCCATCGATCTCGTCGGCCGCCTGACGGCGGACGCGGCCGGCCCTCTGCTCGGGCAGAGCTTCGTCGTCGAGAACCGGCCGGGCGCCGGCACGCTGCTGGCGGTGCAGGCGGTGAAGGTCCTGCCGCCTGACGGGCAGACCCTGCTGATGGTCGCCAACAGCTTCACCGTGAACCAGACCCTGCACCGGCCCCGGCCCTATGACGCCTCAGCGGACTTCGATCCGTTGGCGCTGCTGGTCGGCACGCCGCATGTGCTGGTCTGCCATCCCTCGGTGGCGCCGGACTTCGCGAGCTTCCTCGCCAAGGCGCGGCAGCCGGGCGTCGGCCTCTCCTTCGGCAGCAATGGCAACGGCACCAGCCAGCACATGGGCCTCGAGCATCTCAAGCAGCTCGCGGAGTTGAATGCCGAGCATGTCCCCTATCGCGGCGTCGCGCCCATGCTGACGGACCTGCTGAGCGGCCGCGTGGACTACACCTTCGGCAACCTGCCCGACGTGCTGGAGGCGGTGCGTGACGGCAGGCTGGTGGCGCTGGGCGTCGTGTCCCCTGGTCGGCACCCCTTGCTCGCCGACCTGCCGACCATGGCCGAGCTCGGCTGGCCGCAGCTGGTGAACGACACCTTCTACGGCGTGGTGATGCCGGCCGGGGCCAACCCGGAGACCAGGGCGGCGCTGTCCGACGCGCTGCTGCGGAGCATCGGGCGGCCCGAGGCGCGCGAACGCATGAGGGCGATCGGGCTGGACGTGCTGGCCCAGGGCGGCGCCGATCTGGCGGCACGCATCCGGCGCGACACGGCGATCTATGCCGAGGTCATCCGCCAGGCCAACCTCACCCCCTCCTGAGCGCGCGCGGCGGTAGGCACCGGAGCGGGCGGGGCGGGCCTACCCGCCGAAGCGGTTGTTGCGCGGAAAGCCGTTCGGCGGCTGCTTGCCGGCCCCGGCGCGGTTGCCGCGCCAGGTGGTCAGGTCGGTCTCCAGCCGCACCCGCTCGCCGATGCGCCATGTCAGGCCGGCCGTGGCGGTGAAGACCTTCACATCGGCCAGGCCGCCATCGCGATAGCCCTGCAGCGCCACGCCGCGGCCGCGCATCATCTCCGGCACCTGCTCCAGCGGGAAGACCAGCAGCTTGCGGTTCTCGCCGATGATGGCGACGCTGTCGCCCTCGGCCGGCACGCAGGCGGCGGCCTCGGCCGGCGGATCGACCAGCAGCACCTGCTTGCCGGTGCGCTTCTCGGCCAGCAGGTCGTCGCTGCGGACCACGAAGCCGCGCCCGTCCGTCGCCGCCAGCAGGAACTTCCGTCCCTCCTTCCAGACGAACAGGTCGACCACGTCATCCTCGTTCGTCAGGTCCACCATCAGCCGCACCGGCTGGCCGTCGCCGCGTCCGCGCGGCAGCGCGTCGGCCTTCAGCGTGAAGCACTTGCCGTTGGTGGCGAAGAGGCAGAGCCGGTCGGTGGTCTCGGCATGCAGCGCGATGCGCAGCCCGTCGCCCTCCTTGAACTTGTGCTCCGTCTCCATCGGCACATGGCCCTTCAGCGCGCGGATCCAGCCTTTCTGCGACAGGATGACGGTGATCGGCTCGCGCTCGACGAAGGCGCGCTCGTCGATGACCACGGCGGCGGGGGCGGCGTCGATGGCGGTGCGGCGGCGGCCGGCCTCCGTCTCCTCGCCGAAGCGGCGGCGCGTCTCGGCGATCTCGTCGGCGATCCGCTTCCAGCGCAGCTTCTCGCTGCCCAGCAGGGACTGGAGCGACTTCTGCTCGGCGGTGAGCTTCTTGTGCTCCTTGCGGATCTCCATCTCCTCCAGCTTGCGCAGGCTGCGCAGCCGCATGTTGAGGATCGCCTCGGCCTGCACGTCGGTCAGGCCGAAGGTCGAGATCAGCACCGGCTTCGGATGGTCCTCCTCACGGATGATGCGGATCACCTCATCGAGGTTCAGATAGGCGATGAGGTAGCCGTCGAGGATCTCCAGCCGGCGGGCGATGGCGTCCAGCCGGTGCTGGCTGCGCCGCACCAGCACCTCGTGCCGGTGGTCGAGCCAGCAGCGCAGCACCTCGCGCAGGCCCATGACGCGCGGTGTGCGGCTCGCATCCAGCACGTTCATGTTGAGCGAGACGCGGGATTCCAGCGGCGTCGCGCGGAACAGCGTCTCCATCAGCACGGCGGGATCGGCCGCGCGGCTCTTGGGCTCCAGCACGATGCGGACGATATCAGTGCTCTCGTCGCGGATGTCGCCGAGCAGGGGGAGCTTCTTCTCCTCCATAAGCTGCGCGATCTGCTCGATCAGCCGCGACTTCGCCACCTGGTAGGGGATCTCGCTGACGACGATCTGCCAGGCGCCGTTCCTCAGCGCCTCGCGCTCCCAGCGGGCACGGACGCGGAAGCCGCCGCGGCCGGTGGCATAGGCCTCGCGCACCGCCTCGGCGCTCTCGACCAGCACGCCGCCGGTGGGAAAATCCGGGCCCGGCATGTGCCGCAGCAGCTCGTCCACCCCGGCCGCCGGATCGGCGATCAGCGCCAGCGCGGCGGCGCAGAGCTCGCCCGCATTGTGCGGCGGGATCGAGGTCGCCATGCCGACGGCGATGCCATTGGCGCCATTGGCCAGCAGGTTGGGGAAGGCGGCGGGCAGCACGACCGGCTCCCGCTCCTCGCCGTCATAGGTGGCGCGGAAGTCGACCGCGTTCTCCTCGATGCCCTCCAGCATGGCGCTGGCGATGGCGGTGAGGCGGGCCTCGGTGTAGCGCATGGCCGCGGCGTTATCGCCGTCGATATTGCCGAAATTCCCCTGGCCCTCGACCAGCGGGTAGCGGGCCGCGAATTCCTGCGCCAGCCGGACCATGGCGTCGTAGATCGCGGCGTCGCCATGCGGGTGGTACTTGCCCATGACGTCGCCGACGATGCGGGCGCATTTCTTGAAGCCCGCCGCGGGGTCCAGCTTCAATTGGTGCATGGCCCAGAGCAGCCTGCGGTGCACCGGCTTCAGCCCGTCCCGCACATCCGGCAGGGAGCGCGCCGTGATGGTGGACATGGCATAGGCCAGGTAGCGCTCGGAGAGGGCGGCGGAGAGGTTGGTGGGCCGGACGTCGCCGCCTTCGGGCAAGGTGTTCAGGTCGTCGGGCATGGGCAATCCTCCGGGCGGTCGCGGCCGCCCCGGGCTAGCGCAGTGCGCGGTCTGGCGGAAGGGGCGAATGGCCGGAACAGAACATAAGCCGAACATATGCCGGCCACCAGACGCGATCCTCCTCGCCGCCCGCCGCTCACAAACACGAGAGCGAGGGTTCGGGTGGGGCTGACCGGTGGCGTGCTTCCGGCCATAGGGAAGAAGAGGGGCCCAAGACCACGAACAGGCCGCCCCTCGTCTGAATGATCCGGGAGGATGCGCCTTTGAATGCCGACAACCCCGTAGCCACCCCTCGCGACCGGGTGGATGCCGAGGACCCCTATTGCCTGACACCCGAAGGCATTCGTGAACCACCGGTCGGCTGGAAGCACTCGCTGCGGCATCTCGGCCCCGGCCTGATCCTGAGTGCCTCCATCGTCGGATCGGGCGAGCTGATCGTCACCACCACGCTCGGCGCCACGGTCGGTTTCGCGCTGCTCTGGATGGTGATCTTCTCCACCTTCGTGAAGGTGGCGGTGCAGATCGAGCTGGCGCGCTGGACCATCTCCACCGGCCAGCCGGCGCTGACGGGCTACAACAAGGTCGGCCCGCATCTCGGGAAGCTGAGCTGGATCAATCTGCTCTGGGCGCTCATGGCGCTGTCCAAGGTCCTGCAGATGGGCGGCGTGGTCGGCGGCGTGGCGCTGGCGATGAGCATCATGCTGCCGATCGGCGGCGATCCGATGAGCGGGACGTCCCTCGGCCTCTGGACGGTGATCATCGTCCTCGGCAGCATCGCGCTGCTCTATTCCAGCAAGTACAGCCGCATCGAGCACGGCGCCGGGCTGCTGGTGGTGGTCTTCTCCTTCATCACCATCGGCATCGCCCTGGGCCTGCCCTTCACGCCCTACGCCTATTCGATGGAGGACATCGCCAGCGGCCTGTCCCTGGCCATCCCGGCGGGCGCGATCGGCGCCGCCATCGCCATGTTCGGCATCACCGGCGTGGGCGCGGATGAGCTGACCTTCTACACCTACTGGTGCGTCGAGAAGGGCTATGCCCGCTATGTCGGCCCGAACGACGGCAGCGAGGCCTGGCGCCGCCGCGCCCGGGGCTGGATCGCGGTGATGTACAAGGATGCCTTCCTCTCCTGGGTCATCTACACCTTCGGCACCATCGCCTTCTTCGTCATGGGCGCCGCGGTGCTGCATCCGCAGGGGATCGTGCCGCGGGGCAACGAGATGATCACCGCGCTCACCCGCATGTACACCGACACGCTGGGCGAATGGGCGGGGCTGCTCTTCCTGGTCGGCGCCGTGGTGGTGCTGGGCTCCACCCTCTGGGCCGCCATCCCGAGCTGGGCCCGGATGTACACCAACCTGCTGGCGGTGATGGACGTGCTGGACTGGCAGGACAGCCGGCAGCGGCTGCGCTGGATCCGCGGCTTCACCATCGGCCTGCCGGTGGTCTGGGGACTCGCCTATCTCTTCATGCGCTCGCCGGTGCTGATGGTGCAGATCGGCGGCGTCGCCACCGGCATCTTCCTGCTGGCCGTGGTGGTCGCCGTCTGGCACCTGCGGCGGACCGAGACCGACCCGGCGCTCTACGGCAGCCCGGTCTTCAACGCCCTGCTGGTGGTCAGCAGCATCGCCATCGTGCTGCTCGGCCTCTACACCATGCTGAACGTCTTCGGCGCGTTCTGAGCCGGCGCGCGCGCCTCAGCCGGGCGCGCCGCCCCCGCGCTCGGCCAGCAGGCGTGTCAGCAACGCGATCTGCCGCTCCTGCTGGGCCAGCAGGGCGGTGATCTGCTCGGACCGCATGCGGTCGAGCTTCTCGTGCAGCGCCATGATCTCGATCTCCGCCTTGAGATTGACCTCGTAGTCATGCGTGGCGTCCAGCCGGTCCTTCGCGGCCTGCCGGTTCTGGCTCATCATGATGATCGGCGCCTGCAGCGCGGCCACCATCGAGAGCAGCAGGTTCAGGAAGATGAAGGGGTAGGGGTCGAAGGGGTGGACCAGCGCCCAGCCATTCACCACGACCCAGCACGCCAGCGCCGCCGTGCAGCCCAGGATGAAGCTCCAGGAACCGCCGAAGGCCGCCACCCGGTCCGCCAGCCGGTCGCCCAGGCTGAGCCGGCCGGAGAAGGCCTCGTTGGTGTCGCGGCTGACCGGCCGCCGCGCCAGCGCATGGCTCAGCGCGCGCTGCTCCGCGTCGCCCAGGGTGTGGCTGGCGCCGAACCAGCGCCGGGCGGCGGTGGCGAAGTCGGGATGCGGCTGGTTCTGCATGGGCGGGGGATCTCGGCTACGGCGGCGCGGACCGGGGAGCGGCTCGTGGGCCGGACAGTATGGGCCGTGGTCAGGGGGCCGCGCCACCCGGCGGCCGCTCCCGGAACCAGGCCCCGAGCGCCATCCAGGGCCGCACATCCCAGAAGCGGCTGGCCTGGCCGGAGGTGGAGGGCAGGACCCAGACCGGCGGGAAGTCGGCCGGCCCTTCCACCCGCCCATAGGCCAGGGCGGCGGTCGGGCGGCGCAGGAAGGCGGCCGCCGGCGCCTTGGCGGTGAAGGCCAGCATGGCCGGGCGAACGGCGCGGATGCGCGCCGCGAAGCCCTCGGGGTCATAGGCATCGCGCGGCAGCTCGGCATCGTTGCCGGCGGCGTGCTTGGCCATGTCCGTCAGGCCGATGCCGTAGTCCAGCAGCAGCGGATACTCCGCCGGCGCCAGGCGGCGCGGCGTCAGCCCGGCCGCCTGCAGCACTGGCCAGAAGCGGTTGCCCGGATGCGCGTAATAGGCGCCGCGGGCCGCCGAGACCGCGCCGGGCGCCGAGCCGCAGAAGACCAGCCGCAGGCCGGGCCGCAACAGATCCGGCAGGATCGGCTCAGCCGGGCGGGGCATCGTCCGGGAGGCCGGGCGGCAGCAGGGTGGCGATGCGCGCCTCCAGCCGCTGCCGCGCCGGGGGCAGGGGGCGGTGCCGGGCGCCGAAGGCGTCGCGGGCCAGGAAATGGCCGGTCAGGCGCAGCCCGGCCAGCCACTGCGCCGGGTCGCGCTCATCCTGCCCGCCGCGCAGGAAGAGCGGCAGGGGCAGCAGCCGGTCGCGATACGGCCCGGCCGCCCCGGCGCTCACCGCCCGGCCGCTGCGGGGCGAGACGAAGGCCAGATCCTCCGCCCCGCCGGTCACGGCGCAGGCGTCGAGGTCGAGGCCATAGCCCAGCGCGTCCAGCAGCAGGGCCTCCCAGCGGATGTAGTCAGCGACCGAGGCCGCCGCGCCGCGGCCGAGATGGGCCATCAGGGTCAGCAGGCCGGAGAAGACGCGCGGCTGCGGCTCGCGTTCCGGCAGGGCCTCGGCGGCCAGCGCGCAGGCGGAATTCAGCAGGGCCAGGGCGAGCGGATCGTCCAGCGCCAGGGCGGCGGTGGGGTGCACCATCTCGCCGCTGAGGGCGCCCAGCTGCTCGGCCAGCCGCCCGACCCAGCGCACCTCGACCAGGTTGCCCGGCTGCCACAGCCCGGCCTGGGCCCGCGAGGTGCCGCCCTTGGCCAGGCCGGCATGGCGCCCGTGTCGCTCGGTCAGCACCGAGACGACGGCGCCGCCCTCGCCATGCGGGCGGGCTTCCAGCACGATGGCGGGCGCCTGCCATTCCATGGCCTAGAGAGGGGTGGCCGGCAGCCCCGGCCCGGCGCCCGGGATCACGCCGCCGCCTCAGCCGGCGTCGTCCAGGCCGATGGCGCGCAGTCGGGCGCGCTCCTCGTCCCAGCCCTGGCGCTCCTTGACGTTCAGGAAGAGATGGACCCGGCGCTCCAGCAGCCGCTCCAGCTCGGCGCGGGCGCGCTGGCCGATATCCTTCACCTTGGTCCCGCCGTCGCCGATCAGGATGGCCTTCTGCGAGGCGCGGCCGACATAGATGGTGCAGTCGATCCGGACCGAGCCGTCGCGCCGTTCCTGCCACTGCTCGGTCTCGACCGTGGCATGGTGCGGCACCTCCTCATGCGTCAGCCGCAGGATCTGCTCGCGCACGATCTCGGCCGCCAGCATGCGTTCCGGCAGATCGGAAAGCTCGTCCTCGGGGAAGAGCCAGGGGCCGTAGGGCAGGCGGGAAGCGAGCATCTCCAGCAGGCGGTCCAGCCCGTCGCCGCTCTCGGCGCTGACCATCAGCGTCTCCTCGAAGGAGAGCTGCTCGTTCAGGCTGGCCGTCAGCGGCAGCAGGCGCTTGGTGTCGATCAGGTCGGACTTGTTCAGCACCAGCCAGATCGGCACGCGCGAGCGCTTGAGGACCGAGACGATCGACTGCACCGCCTCGGTCATGCCGGCGCGGCTGTCGACGATCAGCAGGGCCAGGTCGGCGTCCTGGGCGCCCTCCCAGGCGGCGGCGACCATGGCGCGGTCGAGCCGGCGGCGCGGGGCGAAGATGCCCGGCGTGTCGGTCAGCACGATCTGCGTCTGGCCGCGCATCACCACGGCGCGGATGCGGAAGCGCGTGGTCTGCGGCTTGGGCGAGACGATGCTCACCTTGGTGCCGGCCAGCCGGTTGACCAGGGTGGACTTGCCGGCATTCGGCGCGCCCACCACGGCGACCAGGCCGCAGCGCGTCTGCCCCGGCTCCGGCTGCGTCTGCCCTGGCTGCGTCCGCTCTGGGGCGGCGTCCTGCGGGGGAGGGCCGTGCTCGCTGCTGTCGCTCATGCCTTGCCGCCGGGCTTGCCGGCCTCCGACCTGTCCAGCCGGGCCAGCCAGGCCTCGGCGGCGGCCTGCTCGGCCGCGCGTTTCGATTCGCCCACCCCCTCGGCCACGCGCCCGCCGGCGGTCACGGAGACGGTGAAGACCGGCATATGGGAGGGCCCGGCGGTGCTGACCAGCCGGTACTCCGGCAGGCCCTCGGCGCGGCCCAGCGTATGCTCCTGCAGGCGGCTCTTGGCCGACATCGGCGGCGTGGGGTCGGCCTCCATGAAGGCAGCCCATTCACGGCGGACGAAGTCGCGCGCCGGCGGCAGGCCGCCATCCAGGTAGAGCGCGCCGATCAGCGCCTCGGTGGCATCGGCGATGACGGTGTGGCGGCCGCGCAAGCCGGTGCGCCCCTCGGCGGGGGGGATGCGCAGCGCGGCGGGCAGGCCGATGGCCTCGCCCACCTTGGCCAGGCTCTCCGCCGCCACCAGGACGGAGAGGCGCTTGCCGAGCGCGCCCTCGCGCTCGCGGGGGAAGCGCTCGGCCAGCCATTCCGCCATGACGAGGGCCAGCACCCGGTCGCCGAGGAACTCGAGGCGCTCGTTGGAATCGAGCATGCCGCGCCGCGGATCGGCGGCCGAGCGATGCGTCAGCGCCTGTTCCAGCAGGCGGGGATCGGCGAAGCGATGCCCGATCCGCGCCATGAAGCCGGCCTTGGCCCCCTGTCCCGCAGCCTGGGTCATGCGCCGTCAGTTCACTCCCGAGAAGAGCCGCGACCAGCGGATGGCGGAGGGCCAGTTCCAGACCTCGTACCAGGCGGCCGAGCCGTCGACGCTGAAGAAGATCATCTCGGCGCGGCCGACCAGGTTCTCCAGCGGCACGAAGCCCACGGCGTTCATCTCGCGGCTGTCGAGGCTGTTGTCGCGATTGTCGCCCATGGCGAAGACATGCCCGGGGGGGACGAGAAACTCCTGCGTGTTGTCGTAGGGTCCGTCATCCATGGCCTCCAGGATCTCGTGCTGCCGAGTGCCGCCATTGCGCGGCAGGGTCTCCCGGTAGCGCCGCACCGTCATGCGCGGGCCGTCGCCCTCGACCGTGTAGGGGCCGAGGGACTCGCGCGGCACCTCCTGCCCGTTCAGGAACAGCCGGCCGCCGCGCATCTGGATGCGGTCGCCCGGCAGCCCGACGATGCGCTTGATGTAATCGGTGCTGTTGTCGCGCGGGTACTTGAAGACGGCGACATCGCCGCGCTTCGGCAGGGCGCCGAGGATGCGGCCCTCGAAGAGGTTCGGGCTGAACGGGATCGAGTGCCTGGAATAGCCGTAGGCGTATTTCGAGACGAAGAGGTAGTCGCCCACCTGCAGCGTCGGGATCATGCTGCCGGAGGGAATGTTGAAGGGCTCGAAGGCCACGGTACGGATGCCGACGGCGATGAGGACCGCGTAGACCACGGTCTTGATGCTTTCGAGCCAGCCGCCCGTCGTCTTCGTCATCACTGCTCTTCGGTCGTCCGGGAGGGTTGCGAGAGGTCGCACGACATCCGCCACGCCCTCCGCCGCGGCGGCGTGCAGGGGTAGAGCCCGGCGCGGGCCGGGCTGTCAAGGAACGGCCGGCGCGGAGGGGGCAGGGGGGGCGGCGCCGGCTTCCCGCCGGGGCAGGCCGAAGGCCTCGGCCAGCAGCGTGACCGACCGGCGCCGCGCCTCGGGATCGTGCACCGGCGTCAGCACCGCGACCTCGGCGGCGCCGAGCTCCGCCGCCAGCGCCTCGAGCCGCGCCCGCACCTGTTCCGGCGTGCCGATGATCGCGCTCTCGCGCATGCGCGAGAGCTTCTCCCGCTCGGCGGGCGTGTAGGGATGCGCCACCGCCGCCTCCGGGCTCGGCAGGGCGGGGTAGATGCCGCGGTCCCGCGACAGGCGCCAGAGGGCGCGGGAGGAGAAGAGCCGCTCCGCCTCCGCCTCCGTCCCGGCGCAGAGGGCGACCACGGCGAGGGCGGCGTGCGGCGCCGGCAGCCGGCCCGATTCGGGGCGGAAGCTCTCGCGGTAGAGCGCCATCGCCTCGGCGGCGCCGGCCCCGTCGGTGATGAAATATGCGAAACAATAAGGCAGGCCCAGCCAGGCCGCGAGCTGCGCGCCATAGCCCGAACTGCCCAGCATCCAGACCTCCGGCCGGGTCGGGCCCCGGGGCTGGGCGATGACGCTCGCGAAAGGGTGCCCCTCCGGCAGCCCTTCGCCCAGCCATCCCATAAGCTCCTGAACCTGGGCCGGAAAACGGTCGGACTGGGACTGCGCGGCGGCGGGATTCAGGGCATAGGCGGTGCGCCCGTCGCTGCCGGGCGCGCGGCCGACGCCAAGATCGATGCGGCCGGGAGAGATGGCTTCCAGGACACGAAACTGCTCGGCCACTTTCAGCGCGGAATAATGCGGTAGCATTACGCCAGCGGAACCAATACGGATGCGTTGTGTTGTGGCTGCGATGGCGGCGATCAGGATCTCGGGGGCGGCGCCCGCATGGCTGCGGCTGTTGTGATGCTCGGCCAGCCAGTAGCGCGCATAGCCGAGCCGGTCCGCCAGGGCGGCCAGGGCGAGGGTTTCACGGATCGCCTCGTCGGCGCCGCGGCCGGAGGCGATGGTGGACTGATCCAGGATCGAGACAGCGAGCGCCATGCCGGCAGCGTAGCGCGCCATCGGCGAGAAGGAAGGAGCATCTGATGGGGCGGCGCGTGGAGGCCGTTCACGGCCCGGGTGAGACCGGCGGAGGCGCCGCCGGGGATCGCGGCGCGCCAGCCCCCCTCGATGCCGCGAGCGAGGCGGCGGTGGCGGCGCATGTCGCGGTGCTGCGCCGCCAGTACGCCCTGCTCGCCCAGGCGGGGCGGGGCGGCCCGGTGGTGCGCGGCCCGGAGATGCTCTGGTGCTTCCTGGAGGCGGCGCTGGCGCAGAGTCGCGGGGAGCGGCTGACGCACAAGGACCTGCAGGCCCATTGCGCCGGCGCCCTGAGCCCGGCGACCCTCTCCCGCGCCCTGGCCGATGCGGTGGCGCGCGGCTACCTGCTGCAGAGCCCGGCGCCCGAGGACAGCCGCGTGAAGCTCATCACCCCCTCGGAAGGCGGGATGCGCTTCCTGGCCGAGCAGGCGCCGGCCGCCGTCGAGGAACTGCGGCAGATTCTGTCGCCCGCGCGGCGCTAGTCCGAACCGCCGGCCGGATGGCGCCGCGGGCGGCCGTCCAGCGGGCCGTCGACCAGCCAGTCCTCGCCCTCGGCCCGCGCGAAGTCCGGGCCGAGCGGCGCCTTGCCGGCACCCCCCGGCAGGTCCAGCACATAGGCGGGCCAGGCCAGGCCGGTCAGCCGGCCCCGCAGCGCCCGCAGCAGGGCGCGGCCCTCGGCGATCGGCACCTCGAAGCGCGCCGTGCCGGGAGCACGGTCGAGCTGGTGCAGGTAATAGGGCTTGACCCGAGCCGCCAGCATGGCGCGGAACAGGGCCTCCAGCGCCGCCGCGCTGTCGTTCACCCCGCGCAGCAGGACGCTCTGCCCGAGCAGCGCGACACCGCCCAGCGCCAGCCGGCGCAGGGCCGCGCGCGCCGGCGGAGCGAATTCCCGCGCGTGGTTGGCGTGCACGCAGAGGAACAGCGCCTTCTCCGTCTGCAGCGCGGCGACCAGCGCCTCGCCCACCCGCTCCGGCGCCGCCACGGGCACGCGGGAATGCAGGCGGATGATGTCGAGATGCGGGATCGCCGAGAGCCGCGCCACGATATGCGCCAGGCGCCGGGGCGACAGCATCAGGGGGTCGCCGCCGGTGAGCACGGCCTCGCGCACCTGCGGCGTCGCGGCGAACCAGTCCAGCGCCGCCTCCAGCTCCGCCTCCGACAGCAGCCCGCCCTCCGGTCCCACCACCTCGCGCCGGAAGCAGAAGCGGCAATAGACCGGGCAGGCCAGCAGGGGCTTCAGCAGGGCGCGGTCCGGATAGCGGTGCACCACGCCCTTGACCGGCGTGAAGGGCGCGTCGCTGGTCGGGTCGCTCCGCTCGGAGGGGAGGGTGACGGCCTCGGCGGCGTCGGGCACGTATTGCCGGGCGATCGGGTCCGCCGGATCCGCGGGGTCGATCAGCGCCCGCGCCGCCGGCGTGACCGAGATGGCATAGGTCCCGGCCAGGGCGGCGATGCCGGGCAGCTGCGCGGGCGTGATCAGCCCGGCCTCGAGCAGGGCCTGGGCGTCGCGCAGCGTGCGCGGCTTCAAAGGGGGCGTCCCGTCAGGCATGGTCGCGCCGCTTACGCCCGGAGGAGGCCCGCCCGCAATGCCCGAAGACGCGTCCCAGCCCCGCGCCGGCAGGACCGGCCCGCCGCCCCCGCCTCATCCCTTCTGGCATCCGGACAGCCTGGCCGCGCGGCTGCCGGCGCTGCGCCGCCGCGCCCGGCTGGTGGCGGAGACGCGCGCCTTCTTCGCCGCGCGCGGCTACTGGGAGGTGGAGACGCCCGCCCTGGTGCCGGCGCCGGGGATGGAGGTGCACCTGGCCGCCTTCCGCAGCGAGTTCCGGCCGATCCTGGGCGAGGGAGGCTATCCCCTCTGGCTCCGTACCTCGCCCGAACTGGCCATCAAGCGCCTTCTGGTGGCCGGGAGCGGGCCGGTCTTCGAGCTGGCGCGGGTCTGGCGCAACGGCGAGGTCGGGCCGCGCCACGCGCCGGAATTCACCATGCTGGAATGGTACCGCCCCGGCTTCGGCCTGGAGCCGCTGATGGCGGAGACCGAGGCCTATCTGCGGGCGGTGCTGCCTCCCACGGCCTCCCATGGCGGCGTGACCACCGACCTGTCCCTTCCCTTCGAGCGGCTGAGCCTGGCCGAGGCCTTCCGCCGCCATTGCGGCGGGCTCGACCTGCTGGCCACGCTCGATGCGGCGGGCGAGGGGGATGCCGCCGCCCTGCGCGCCGCCGCCGCCGCCATCGGCGTCGCTCCGCGCGGCGAGGAAGGCTGGGAGGACCTGTTCTTCCGCCTGCTGCTGGAGCGGGTGGAGCCGCATCTCGGGCGCGGCCGCGCCACCTTCCTGACCCACTGGCCGGCGCCGCAGGCGGCGCTGGCGCGGCGCGACCCGGCCGATCCGCGCGTCGCCCTGCGCTTCGAGCTTTTCGTCGCCGGCCTCGAACTGGCCAATGCCTTCGACGAGCTGACCGACCCGACCGAGCAGGCCGCGCGTTTCGCCCGCGACGTCGCCGAGCGTCGGCGGCTCTATGGCGAGGGCTGGCCGGTGGACGAGGACTTCCTGGCGGCGCTGCGCCACGGCATGCCGCCCACCGCCGGCATCGCCCTGGGCTTCGACCGGCTGGCGATGCTGGCGGCGGGCGTCGGGCGGGTCAGCGACACGCTGGCGCTCGGGGGGTGGCCCTACGAGGCGGCCGGCTGAGCCTCGCCGCCGCCAGCGCCCCGTTCCAGCCGCGCCAGCACGCGGTCGATGAAGGCATCGGCGCTGCCGAGGTAGTTCGCCGGGTTCGTCAGCCGGTCAATGCTGGCGCGGCTGAGGGCGGCGCTGACGCAGGCATCGCGTGACAGGGCCTCGGCCAGCGGGATGCGCTCGGCCAGCGCCAGGTCGCAGGCCTGGTGCACCGCGTCATGCGCCGCCCCGCGCCCGATGGCCGGCGCCAGGCCCATCATCACCGCCTCGGCGACGATCAGGCCGCCGGTGGAATCGAGATTGGCGCCCATCCGCTCCGCATCCACCGTCAGCCCCTCGGCGATGGTGATGGCCTGAACCAGCGCGCCATGCGCCAGGGTGAAGGCCTGGGGCAGGACCAGCGGCTCGGTCTGCCAGGGGCCGGTGCCGCGCTCCTGGTCGATCGCCATGGCGCCGAGCATCTGCGGCACCAGCGCCTGCACGCCGCGCGTCTGGGCGAGGATGTACTCGCAGGCGATCGGGTTGCGCTTCTGCGGCATGGTGGAGGAGCCGCCGCGGCCCGGCGCGTGCGGCTCGAAGACCTCGGCCACCTCCGTCTGCATCAGCAGCACGATGTCGGTGGCGAACTTGGACAGCGCGCCGGTCAGCAGGCCGAGGAAGCAGACCGCCTCGGCCATGCCGTCCCGCGCCGCGTGCCAGGGCGCGTCGGGCAGGGCGAGGCGGAGCTGCGCGGCCAGCGCCCCGGCCACCGGGATGCCGTCCTCGCCGAGCGAGGCCAGCGTGCCGGCGGCACCGCCGAACTGCACCTTCAGCACGCGCGGCAGCAACTGCTCCAACCGCTCGCGCATCGAGATCAGCGGCGAGAGCCAGATGGCGCATTTGTAGCCGAAGGTGACGGGAAGCGCGTGCTGCAGGTGCGTGCGCCCGGCCATCACCAGGCCGCGGTGCCGCTCCGCCTGCCCGGCCAGGGCGCGGATCAGCCGGTCCAGGTCGGCCCCGATCAGCGCGAAGGCCTCGCGCAGCTGCAGCACGACGGCGGTGTCCATGATGTCCTGGGTGGTGGCGCCCCAGTGCGTCCAGCGCCCGGCCTCGGCACCGGCCAGGGCGGAGAGCTGCTTCACCAGCCCGACCACGGGATAGCCGGTGTTCTGCGTGGCGCGGGCCAGGGCGGGGAGATCGAAGCGGGAGAGGTCGGCCGCCGCCTCGATCGCCGCGGCGGCCTCGGCGGGGATGATGCCGAGCCCGGCCTGCGCCCGGGCCAGCGCCGCCTCCACCTCCAGCATCCTGGCCAGGAAGGCGCGCTCGCCGATGATGTCGCGCATGGCATCGGTGCCGTAGAGCACGGAGAGCACCACGCCGTCGGCGGGATTGACCGAGAGCATCAGCGGCGGCCCCTCGGCGCGGCGGATATCGTCATGGCGCGTCCTCCATCTGGCGATAGGTCTCCTTGGCCAGCTTCAGCGCGTGGTTCGCCGCCGGCACGCCGGCATAGGCGCCGAGTTGCAGCAGGACCTCCGCCAGCTCCTCCGGCGTGACGCCGGTCTGCCGCGTCGCGCGGACATGCAGCGCGAACTCGTCGTCGCGGCCGAGGGCCGCCATCATGGCGAGCGTCAGCAGGCTGCGCGTGTGGCGCGGCAGGCCGGGCCGGGTCCAGATCTGCCCCCAGACATTGCGGGCGATGTAGTCCTGGAAGGGTGCGTCGAGCGCCGTGGCGGCGGCGGTGGCGCGGGCGACATGCGCCTCCCCCAGCACCGCCCGGCGCACCGCCATGCCGGCCTCCAGCGGATCGGCGGCGGCGGCGGCTTCCGGCGGCTGCGCCGCGAGATGCGCCAGCATGGCCGCCGTCAGTCCCTCGGCCGCCTCGTAATTCGGGATGTGGCTGGCCGCCGGCAGCACGACCAGCCGCGCGCCCGGAATGCTGTCGCGCAGCGCCTCGGCGGCCGGCAGGGGCGAGGCGGGGTCGTGCTCGCCCATGATCACCGTGGCCGGCGCGCGGATGCGGCCGCGCACATCCTCCGCCCGCGCGTCGCGCAGCGCCGCCGCCGCCGCGGCATAGCCGATCCGGTCGGTGCGCAGCAGCATCCGGCGCAGGCCCTGGGCCGAGGGTGTCGTGGGGTCCACCACCCAGCGCGGCATGACGGCCTCGACCAGCGCCTCGGTGCCATGCTGGCGCACGGCGTCGATCCGCTGCTGCCAGAGCGAGGGCTCGGGGAATTCCAGCGCGGTGTCGATGAGCAGCAGCGACTGCACGCGCTCCGGCGCGTCCGCCGCCAGCTGCTGCGCGATGCGGCCGCCGATCGACAGGCCGGCGACATGCGCGCGCTCGATGCCGAGGGCGTCGAGCAGCGCCACGAGATCCCCCGCCAGCCCCGCCATGGTGTAGTCGCCCGGCGTGACCCCGCTCAGCCCATGGCCGCGCATGTCGGGGCGGATGACGCGGAAGCGGCGCGCCAGGGCCGGGGCCTGCGGGTCCCAGACATGCTGCGTCGTGCCGATGGAATGCAGCAGCAGCAGCGGCGGCGCCTCCGCCTCGCCCTCCACCACGCAATGCACCAGATGGTCCCCGATCTGGACGAACATGCCTCAATCCTGTCCCGATGAAAAAGGTTGGCGGTGGCGCATGGTCACGGCCTGACTCGCCTGGAGCGCGATCATCCTCCGAGCCAGCGCACCAGCGCCAGGGAAACTCCAGGGAAAGCGACGCACAGCAGGAGACGGAGCAGATCCGTCGCCAGGAAGGGCAGCACTCCGCGATAGATGCGAAGGATCGGCACGTCCCGCGCCAGGCCCGAGACCACGAAGACATTCAGCCCGATGGGCGGCGCGGTGAGGCCGATGCCGACCACGGCCAGCACCAGGATGCCGAACCAGAGCGCCGTCTCCTCCGCCGTCAGGCCGAAATCGAGCGCGGTGACGATGGGGAAGAACACCGGCAGGGTGAGCAGGATCATCGCCATCTCGTCCATCACCGCGCCGAGCACGATATAGGCCAGCAGCAGCAGGGCCAGCACGCCATGCGGCGGCAGCGCCAGCGCGACGATCCATTCCGCCAGCAGGTCGGGCGCCTGGGTCAGCGCCAGGAAGGCGTTGAAGACCTCGGCCCCCAGCAGGATGGCGAAGATCATCGCCGTGGTCTCCGCCGTGCCGCGCAGCGCGCCGAGCAGCTCGGCCGGCGCGAGGCTGCGGCGCAGCAGCGCGACCGCCAGGGTGGCGACGACGCCGATGGCGGCGCTCTCGGTGGGCGTGAAGATGCCGCCATAGATGCCGCCCACCACCACCACGGCGATGCTCAGCACCGGCAGGACGCGAAGCATCGCGGCCCGTCGCTCGCCTGGCGCCAGGCGCGGCGCCACCGGCATGGCGGCGGGCCTGAACCGCGCCACCAGCGCCGCCGCCAGGATGTAGAACAGCGTCGCCATCAGTCCCGGCAGCAGCGCCGCCATGAACAGCTTGGCGATGTTCTGCTCGGTGCTGATGGCATAGATCACCAGGATCACGCTGGGCGGGATCAGGATGCCCATGGTGCCGCCCACGGCGATGGTGCCGCAGGCGAGGCCGGGGTCGTAGCCGTAGCGCCGGAGCTCGGGCAGGGCGGCGCGGCCGAAGGTGGCGGTGGTGGCGACCGAGGAGCCGCAGACCGCGCCGAAGGCGGCGCAGGCGCCGATGACGCCGATGGCCAGCCCGCCGCGCCGGCCGCCGACCAGTGCCTGGGCGGCGATGAAGAGATCGCGCGCCAGCCCGCCCCGCTCGGCGATCGCTCCCATCAGGATGAAGAGCGGGATCACCGAGAGGGTGTAGCTGGAGAAGAGGTGGTAGGGCGTGGCCTTGAGGTAGTTGCCGAGCGCGCCCCAGCCCAGGATATGCTGATAGCCGAGCGCGCCGGTCAGCAGCATCGCCAGGCCGACCGGCGCGCGCAGCGCGATCAGCAGCAGCAGGACGCCGAAGCCGGCGCCGGCCTGCAGGATCTCCTCGCTCATGGGGTGGGGCTCACAGGGCTGGGCTCACGGGGGCGGAGGTCCGGCCGGCCGGTCCGAGGGCGGCGAGCAGGGCGGCGAGGGCGGTGACGCCGAAGCCCAGCGCGCCGAGCGCGATGGCCCACCAGATCGGCAGGGAGAGCACCATGCTTCGGGTGTCGCTGGCCCAGGCGTCGGCGGCGCCGAGCGCCATGCGCCAGGCCAGCAGTCCGGCGACCAGCGCCCAGACCAGGTTCCAGAAGCTGTCGATGGCGGCCTGCAGCCGGGCCGGCAGCCAGCCGGTGAGGCTGTCCACCATGATGTGGCTGCGGCGCAGCGTGCCCCAGGCGAGGAAGCCGGCGACGGCCAGGCCGCTGCCCATCTGCACCAGCTCGAAGTCGCCCGGAATGGGCAGGCCCGCCACCCACCGGCGCAGCACGCTGGCGGTGGTCAGCAGGGCGGTGGCGATCAGCAGCAGGCTGCCCGCCAGCATCAGGGACCCGGCCGCCGCGTCGATCTGGCGCGCCGCGCGGGGCGCTTCGCAGGAGGTGGACAGGAGCGGCGGCCCCTAGCTGGCGAACTGGCGGAACAGGGCCTGCGCGTCGGCGAGCAGCGCCTCGCCGTCGATGCCGCGTCCGCGCATCTGCGCGAGCCAGGCCTCGACCACCGGCTTCGTTGCCTCCCGCCAGCGCGCCGCCTCGGCCGGTTCCAGCTCGATCAGCGTG
This sequence comes from Teichococcus aerofrigidensis, assembly GCF_054073225.1. Classification (NCBI taxonomy): domain Bacteria; kingdom Pseudomonadati; phylum Pseudomonadota; class Alphaproteobacteria; order Acetobacterales; family Roseomonadaceae; genus Roseomonas; species Teichococcus aerofrigidensis. The sequence continues at coordinate 3,883 of NZ_JBSXMU010000048.1, read as the reverse complement.
TTGCCGCGCTTGCGCGCCAGCTCGGAGACGGTGACGGCCTGCTCGTCCAGCGTGGCGCCGACCATGGCGGCGGCCGCGTCGCCCGACTGCGCGTCAAGCGCGCGCCGCAACTCGGCCGGCAGACCCTCGTAGCGCGCCTTGTTCATGGCCAGCACGTTGGTCGCGGTATAGAAGGTCGGGCTGCCAGGGAAGGCGGTGTGGTTCCTCACCAGCTCCTGGAGCTTGATCGACGGCACCACCTCCCACGGCACCACGGCGCCGTCCAGCACACCCTGGGTCAGCGCCTCCGGCACCTGCGGCACCGGCATGCCGATCGGCGCGGCGCCGAGGACGCGCAGCGCCTCGCCGGCCTGCCGCGTCGGGAAGCGCAGCTTCAGCCCGCGCAGATCCTCCAGGGTGCGGACCGGCGTGCGGGAATGGATCAGCCCGGCGTCATGCGCCCAGAAGCAGAGCGGATGCACCTCGCCGAATTCCTGCGCCAGATGCCGCGCGGCGAAAGCCTGGGCGGCGCGGGCATTCGCCACCCCGCCGCGGTCCGCGACGAAGGGCAGCTCCAGCGCCTCGATGCGCGGGAAACGCCCGGCCGTGTAGCCCGGCAGGGTCCAGACGATATCGGCGACGCCATCGCGCGCCTGGTCGTAGAGCTGCGGCGGCGCGCCGCCGAGCTGCATGGCGGGAAAGAGCCGGATGCGGAGCTGGCCGTCGGTCGCCGCCTCGACCTTCCTGGCCCATGGCGCCAGGAAGTTGCGGTGGATGTTGGAGCCCGGCGGCAGGAAGTGGTGCAGCCGCAGGGTTTCGCCCTGCGCCCGGGCCGGCCGCGGGAGCGCCGGTGCCGCCAGCAGGCCGGCGGCCGCGAGCGAAAGCCGGCGGCGCGAGATCTTGGACATGCTTTCCCTCCTGGCCTTGTGGCCGTGTCGCGGCGCGGCCGCTTCTGCCGCGACTGTAGCAGAGTTCCCGCCGGCGCCATGACGCTTCGCCATGCGAGGCGCCTCAGCCGGGGTGATCCAGCGCGATGAGCAGCGCCGGGCGCCCCTCCGCCACCGGCCGGGCCGAGAGCTCGATGCGGGCCGCCGGCGCCCCGGCCCCGGCCGGCGGGATGCGATAGCTGCGCTGGAGCAGGATGCCCTCCGCCGCCGTCTCTTCCCGCGTCGCGGCGCCGGCGATGCGGGCGAGGTGGCGCGACATCATGGCATCGAAGGCCTGCCCGGCCGCCGCGGCGTCACCGAGCGGGGAGAGCACGGCGCAATCGGCCTGGCCGGGCCGCAGCGTCACGGCGAGCGGCTGTGCCGGATCGGGGCCGATCCAGACCTGCCGGCCCGGCGTGGCGACCTCCTGGCCCTTCCGCACCGCCAGGGCGGCCCGGTAGCCCGCGGCGGTCAGCCAGGCCTCCCGGCGCGCGGCATCCTCCGCCGCCAGGCAGGCCGCCTCGAAGGTGGCGATCGCGGTCTCCGCGGCCTGGCGCGCCTGGGCGGGCGAGGGTGGCGGAGGCGTGGGGGGGGGGGGGGGGGCGCCGGGCGGCGGCCGCCCCGGGTCCGGCGCCGTCGCGCAGCCCGCCATCAGCGCCAGCGGCGCGGCCAGGAGCACGGTCGAACGGGGCATGGCATCTCCTGCGATGACGGGGCGGGGGCAGAGGAGGCCCCGATTCGCCGCCGCCGTCCAGTCCGCGCCTCGCCTCAGCCGCCCCGCATCTCAGCCTCCGGGGACGGAGGCAACGCCCTGGTCCGCCTGCCCGCGCATCGCCCATCCGGTGGTGCGCTCCTCGATCGCCACGGCGACGGCGTACATGGCGACGCCCATGATGGCCGTGACCATCAGCCCGGCGAAGACCAGCGGCACGTCGAAGCGGCTGCTGGCCAGCATCATCAACTGGCCGATGCCGCTGTTGGAGCCGACCGTCTCGGCCAGGATCGAGCCGACGAAGGCGACCGTGATGGCGATCTTCAGCGAGGCGAAGAAGTAGGGCATCGCGCGCGGCAGGCCGACCTTGCGGATGATGTCGGTCCGCCGCGCGCCGAGCGCCCGCAGCACGTCGCGCAGCTCCGGCTCGACGGTGGCGATGCCGGTCGCGACATTCACCACGATCGGGAAGAAGCTGATCAGGAAGGCGGTGATGATGGCCGGCACGGTGCCGATGCCGAACCAGATCACCAGGATCGGCACCACCGCCACCTTGGGCACCGAGTTGAAGCCGATCAGCAGCGGGTAGAGCCCATGATAGAGCAGCGCCGAGCTGCCGATGGCGACACCGAGCAGCAGGCCGAAGACGATGGCGAGGCCGAAGCCGATCAGCGTCGTCATCAGCGTCTGCCAGGCGTTCTCCAGCAGCGGCTGCCACCACTGGATCATGCTGGCCAGGATGGCGGAGGGCGCCGGCAGGATGAAGGCGTCGATGGCGAAGCCGCGCACCACCGCCTCCCAGAGCAGGAAGCTGCCCAGGATGACGAGCCAGGGCAGCAGCCGCTGCAGCCGGCGGCGGCGGCGCGCGGCGGTGGCCATGGCCTCGACGCGACGGGCATTGGCCGCGCCGCGCGCCGCCGAGGGTCCGGTCTCAGGCGGCATCCGGTCGTTCCTCCCCCTTGCGGGCGGTGTTGATGTGGTCGCGCAACTCGTGCACCAGGTCCTGGAAGTCCTGCCTGTAGCTGTCGTCCAGGCTGCGCGGACGCGGGAAGGGGATGCGCCGCTCGACCAGGATGCGGCCCGGCCGGCCGGACATGACCAGCACGCGGTCGGCCAGGTAGACGGCTTCCTTCAGATCGTGCGTGACCAGGATCACGGTGGGCTTCAGCGTCAGGCAGACCCCCTGCAACTGGCTCCAGAGATCCTCGCGGGTGAAGATGTCGAGGGCGCCGAAGGGCTCGTCCAGCATCAGCAGCTGCGGGTCGTGGATCAGCGCGCGGCAGAGGCTGGCGCGCTGCTGCATGCCGCCGGAAAGCTGGTAGGGGTGCTTCGCCTCGAAGCCGGCGAGGCCGACCATGGCCAGCAGCCGGCGCGCCTTCTCCTCATAGGCGGCGCGCTCGCCGCGGAGGCGGCGGCGGTGCGGCTCGACCACCTCCAGCGGCAGCATCACATTGGCCAGGATGCTGCGCCACGGCAGCAGGGTCGGGTTCTGGAAGGCCATACCGACGAGCGGGAGCGGCCGGTCCACCTCGCGCCCGCCGACGATGACGCTGCCGGCGCTGGAGGGCCAGAGGCCGGAGACCAGCTTCATCAGCGTCGACTTGCCACAGCCCGAGGGGCCGACCACGGCGACGAACTCGCCCCGCCCCACGGTGAGCGAGACATCCCGCAGCGCCAGCGTCCCCTCCGCGCCGCCATAGCGCAGGGAGACCCCGTCAATCTCGACAAATGGGCGTTCCATCGCCGCCATCCCGCCTCCATCCTCGGGGGCCTTCAGCCCGGCCCCGGGGGACCCTGGAAGCAAGCCCCGGGCCATGCCGGCGCGCCGGGCGGGCGGGCGGGCATGCCCTGGTCTGCCCGGGCCCGGGGCAGGGCGCCCGCGATCCGGGCATCGCGGTCCCTCTCGCGGAGACGGGCGGGGCGGGCGACATTCCCTCCCCTGGCGCCGAGGAGCGTGGAGATGAACGAGTTGCTGACCCCGGAGGAGATGGCACGGGCCGATGCGGCGGCGATCGCCAGGGGCCTGTCCGGCTTGGCCCTGATGCAGGCGGCGGGGCAGGCGGTCGCCCAGGCCATCCGCGCCCGCTTCCGGCCCTGCCGCACCCTGGTCCTGGCCGGGCCGGGCAACAATGGCGGCGATGGCTATGTCGTGGCCCGGCGGCTGGAGCAGGCCGGCTGGCCGGTGGCGGTGGCCGCGCTCGCGCCACCCCGACCAGGCAGCGACGCGGCGCTCGCCGCCGCCGCATGGCGCGGGCCGGTGCTGCCC
>NZ_JBSXMU010000047.1:0-28221 GCF_054073225.1 Teichococcus aerofrigidensis | reverse complement strand
CGCCATCCGCGAGGGCGGCCGCACCGTCGGCGCCGGCGTCGTCGCCAAGATCAGCGCGTAACGGACGCGGGCAGAGATAGGCGCCAGACGATGGACAGCCAGAACATCCGCATCCGCCTCAAGGCGTTCGATCACCGCGTGCTGGATGGCAGCACGCGGGAGATCGTCAACACCGCGAAGCGGACCGGCGCGCGCGTGCGCGGGCCGATTCCGTTGCCGACAGAGATCGAGCGGTTCACCGTGAACCGCTCCCCGCATGTCGACAAGAAGAGCCGTGAGCAGTTCGAGATCCGGACTCATCGGCGTCTGCTTGATATCGTCGACCCCACCCCGCAGACCGTGGACGCGCTGATGAAGCTCGACCTCGCTGCCGGCGTGGATGTCGAGATCAAGCTCTAAGGCCCGGGGGAGCAATCTGCCATGGCCGCGAAGAATGGCCGTACCGGCCTGATCGCGAAGAAGCTGGGCATGACCCGGCTGTTCAACGACGACGGCTCCACCGTGCCCGTCACCGTGCTGCACCTGGACCAGGTGCGCGTGGTGGCCACCCGCACGGCGGAGAAGGACGGGTACGATGCGGTGCAGCTGGGCTTCGGCCTGGCCAAGCCGAAGAACGTCTCGAAGCCCAACAAGGGTCACTTCGCCAAGGCGGGTGTCGAGGCTCCGAAGAAGGTTGTGGAGTTCCGCGTGGCGGCTGACGCCCTGCTGGACCCCGGCGCCGCGCTCTCCGCGAATCATTTCGTGAAGGGCCAGATCGTCGACGTGACGGGCACCTCGAAGGGCAAGGGGTTTGCCGGCGCCATGAAGCGCTGGAACTTCGCCGGCCTCGAGGCGACGCACGGCGTCTCGATCTCGCACCGTAGCCACGGTTCGACGGGCAACCGTCAGGACCCGGGCAAGACCTTCAAGAACAAGAAGATGGCTGGCCATCTGGGTGTTGAGCGCGTGACCACGCAGAACCTCGAGGTCGCTGGTTTCGACCTCGACAAGGGCCTGCTGCTGGTCAAGGGCGCGGTGCCTGGCGCGAAGGGCGGTTATGTGCTGGTGCGGGATGCGGTGAAGACCGCGCGCCACGCTGACGCGCCGTTCCCCGCGGCCGTGGCCTGAGGGTAAGGACGATGCAGGTTCCTGTCATCACGCTGGACAATGCCACGGCGGGCGAGATCGAGCTCCCCGAGGCGCTGTTCGCGGCTTCTCCCCGCGCCGACATCATGGCGCGCGTGGTGCATTGGCAGCTCGCCAAGCGCCGTGCCGGCACCCACAAGGTGAAGGGCATGGGCGAGGTCTCCGGCACCACCAAGAAGCCCTACCGTCAGAAGGGCACGGGCAACGCCCGCCAGGGCTCGCTGCGTGCGCCGCAGTTCCGCACCGGTGGTGTGGTGCACGGGCCTGTGGTCCGCGACCATGGCTATGCGCTGAACAAGAAGGTCCGTCGTCTGGGCCTGATCAGCGCGCTGAGCCAGAAGGCCGCCGAGGGCAAGCTGATCGTGCTCGACGCCGCGTCGCTGGGCGATGCGGCGAAGACCTCCGCCATGGCCGCCAAGGTCAAGGCGCTGGGCTGGAAGAGCGCGTTGGTGGTGGATGCGGCGGTCGAGGACGGCTTCGGCCGCGCGGTCCGCAACCTTCCGCACGTGAACGTCCTGCCCTCCATGGGCGCGAACGTCTACGACATCCTCAATCACGACGTTCTGGCGGTGACCCGCCAGGCCGTCGAGGCTCTGAAGGAGCGGCTGGCATGAGCGAGACCGCGACCAAGAAGCCCGTGATCTCGCGCGAGAAGATGTACCTGACCATCCTCGCGCCGGTCGTGACGGAGAAGGCCACCGGCCTCGCGGAGCAGCACCAGGTCACCTTCAAGGTGCCGCTGTCCGCGACCAAGCCGGAGATCAAGGCCTCTGTCGAGGGTCTGTTCGGCGTGACGGTTCTGTCCGTCAACACGATCCTGACCAAGGGCAAGACCAAGCGGGTGCGTGGCCGCGAGGGCCAGCGCTCCGACTGGAAGAAGGCGATCGTGCGCCTGGCCGAGGGCCAGAGCATCGATCTCACCACGGGGCTCGCTTAAAGCCATGGCGCTGAAGCACTTTAACCCGGTCACCCCGAGCTCGCGCGGGACGGTTCTCATCAACCGTTCCGAGCTGTTCAAGGGCAAGCCGGTCAAGCAGCTGACGGAGGGGAAGAACCACTCCGGCGGCCGCAACAATCACGGCCGCATCACGGTCCGGTTCCGCGGGGGTGGGCACAAGCAGACCTACCGCGTGATCGACTTCAAGCGGCGCAAGTTCGACGTGCCCGCGACGGTCGAGCGGCTGGAGTACGATCCCAACCGCACGGCCTTCATCGCGCTGGTGAAGTACGAGGATGGCGAGCTCGCCTATATCCTCGCGCCGCAGCGCCTGAAGGTCGGCGACACGGTCGTGGCCGGCGAGCGCGTGGACATCAAGCCGGGCAATGCGATGCCACTGGGCTCGATTCCGGTGGGCACCATCATCCACAACATCGAGATGAAGCCCGGTGCCGGCGGCAAGATCGCGCGTTCGGCGGGCACCTATGCCCAGCTGGTCGGCAAGGATGCCGGCTATGCGCAGATCAAGCTGATGTCCGGCGAGCTGCGCCTGGTGCGTGGCGAGTGCATCGCCTCGATCGGCGCGGTGTCCAACCCGGACAACCAGAACCAGCATCTGGGCAAGGCCGGCCGCTCCCGCTGGCTGGGCCGCAAGCCGCACAACCGCGGTGTCGTCATGAACCCGGTCGACCACCCGCATGGCGGTGGTGAGGGCCGGACCTCGGGCGGCCGCCACCCGGTCACGCCGTGGGGCAAGCCGACCAAGGGTTACAAGACCCGCACCAACAAGCGTACGGACAAGCTGATCGTCCGTCGCCGCAACGTGACGAAGGGCTGACCGCGATGTCGCGCAGTGTCTGGAAGGGGCCGTTCGTCGACGGCTACCTGCTGAACAAGGCGGAAGCGGCCCGTGCCTCCACGCGCAACGAGGTCATCAAGATCTGGTCGCGCCGGAGCACGATCCTGCCGCAGTTCGTCGGTCTGACCTTCGGTGTCTACAACGGCAAGAAGTTCATTCCGGTTCAGGTTTCGGAGAACATGGTGGGCCACAAGTTCGGCGAGTTCTCGCCGACGCGGACCTTCACCGGGCATTCTTCGGACAAGAAGGCGAAGAGGGGCTAAGGCGATGAGCAAGCCGAAGCATCCCCGCCTGCTGGCCGAGACCGAGGCGAAGGCCGTGACCCGCAATATCCGGGTCTCGCCCTACAAGCTGAACCTGGTGGCCGGGCTGATCCGCGGTCGCAAGGCCCAGGACGCCGTGGCGACCCTGACCTTCTCCAAGCGCCGCATCGCCCAGACGGTGAAGGTGACGCTGGAGAGCGCGATCGCCAATGCGGAGAACAACCACCAGCTCGATGTCGACCGTCTGGTCGTCTCGAAGGTGGAGGTGGGCCGCGCGGTGGTCATGAAGCGCTTCCATGCGCGTGGCCGCGGCAAGGCGGCGCGGGTCGAGAAGTGGTTCAGCCATCTCTCGATCGTGGTTGCCGAGAAGCAGCCGGACGCCGCGCCGGCGCAGCAGGAGGCCGCGTAACATGGGTCACAAAGTCAATCCGATCGGGCTGCGGCTCGGCATCAACCGGACCTGGGATTCCCGCTGGTTCGCCGATGCCGACTACTCGCGCCTGCTGCATGATGACCTGAAGCTCCGCAACACGCTGAAGGCCCGCCTGAAGGGCGCCGGCGTGTCCAAGGTGGTCATCGAGCGCCCGGCGAAGAAGCCCCGCGTGACGATCCACGCCGCCCGCCCGGGCGTCGTGATCGGCAAGAAGGGCGCCGACATCGAGGTGCTGCGCAAGGATCTGGCGAAGCTCGCCGGGGCCGAGGTGGCGCTGAACATCGTCGAGATCCGCAAGCCCGAGATCGAGGCCCAGCTCGTCGCCGAGAGCATCGCGCAGCAGCTGGAGCGCCGCGTGGCCTTCCGCCGCGCGATGAAGCGCGCCGTGCAGTCCGCGATGCGCCTCGGCGCCGGCGGCATCCGCATCAACTGCGGCGGCCGTCTGGGTGGGGCGGAGATCGCGCGCATGGAGTGGTACCGCGAGGGCCGCGTGCCCCTGCACACGCTCCGCGCCGATATCGACTACGGCACGGCGACCGCGAAGACGACCTATGGCACCTGCGGTGTGAAGGTCTGGATCTTCAAGGGCGAGATCATGGCGCATGACCCGCTGGCGCAGGATAAGCGCGCGGCGGAGCAGGCTCCGCAGCGCTGAGGATAAGAGACAATGCTTTCCCCGAAGCGCACGAAGTTCCGTAAGGCGCACAAGGGCCGCATCAAGGGCGTGGCGAAGGGCGGGTTCACCCTGTCCTTCGGCGGCTTTGGCCTGAAGGCGCTGGAGCCGGAGCGGGTGACCGCCCGGCAGATCGAGGCGGCGCGCCGCGCGATCACCCGCGCCATGAAGCGTCAGGGCCGGGTGTGGATCCGCATTTTCCCGGACGTTCCCGTCTCCACGAAGCCGGCGGAAGTCCGCATGGGTTCGGGCAAGGGCGCGCCGGAGTACTGGGCGGCCCGTGTCAAGCCCGGCCGCATCATGTTCGAGATCGACGGCGTCTCCGTGGAGACGGCGCGCGAGGCACTGACCCTCGGCGCGGCGAAGTTGCCGATCAAGACCAAGCTCGTGACCCGCCTGGGCGCGGCGGAGGCCTGAGTCGATGACGAAGATCGTGGATGTCCGGACCAAGACCCCGGACGAGCTGAAGGCGATGCTGCTGGATCTGCGGAAGGAACAGTTCAACCTCCGCTTCCAGCGCGCGACTGGCCAGCTTGAGGCGGTTTCCCGCATCAAGGTGGTGCGTCGCGATATCGCCCGTGTTAAGACCGTCCTGGCCGAGCAGTCCCGCTCGGCCGCAAAGGCCTGACGAGGAGACCCCGGCTATGCCGAAGCGCGTCCTCACCGGGCGGGTGGTCAGCGACAAGATGGACAAGACCGTGACGGTCTTGGTCGAGCGTCGCGTGATGCATCCGCTCTACAAGAAGTTCATCCGGCGCTCGAAGAAGTACGCCGCGCATGACGATGCCAACCTGTGCAAGGAAGGCGACGTCGTGGCGATCGAGGAGTGCCGGCCGATCAGCAAGCGGAAGACCTGGCTGGTGATCGAGCGCAATGGCGCCGCGGTCGAGACGCCAGGCTTCGCCGCGGGCACGGCCCCGGCTGCGCCGCAGGCCTGAGGACGGTACCTGACCAATGATTATTGTCGAGTCCAACCTCGAGGTCGCCGATAATTCCGGTGCGCGCCGCGTGCAGTGCATCAAGGTGCTGGGCGGCTCCAAGCGCCGCACCGCCTCGGTCGGCGACATCATCGTGGTGTCCGTGAAGGAAGCGATTCCGCGCGGCAAGGTGAAGAAGGGTGACGTGCAGCGCGCCGTGATCGTGCGCACCGCCTATCCGGTTCGCCGGCAGGACGGCACCGCCATCCGCTTCGACCGCAACGCTGCCGTTCTGATCAACAAGCAGAACGAGCCGATCGGCACCCGTATCTTTGGCCCGGTGGTCCGTGAGCTGCGCGCGCGCAAGTTCATGAAGATCATCTCGCTGGCGCCGGAGGTTCTGTAACCATGGCCGCGAAGATCAAGAAGGGCGATCGCGTCCAGGTCCTCACGGGCAAGGACAAGGGCAAGCGCGGCGAGGTGCTGCGCGTGCTGACCGCCGAGGGCCGTGCCGTCGTGCAGGGCCTGAACATCGTGAAGCGCCATACCAAGCCGAAGGGCATGGGGCAGCAGGGCGGCATTGTCGAGAAGGAGGCGTCGATCGACCTCTCCAACATCGCCCTGATCGACCCGAAGTCCGACAAGCCGACCCGCGTCGGCTTCAAGGTGCTTGAGGACGGCAAGAAGGTCCGTGTGGCCAAGGCCTCCGGCGAGGTGATCGACGCATGAGCGAGGCGAAGGAACTGCCGCGCATGCAGCAGCGCTATGCTGAGCTGCTGCGCAAGCAACTGGTCGAGGAATTCGGCTACGGGAACCCGATGGAGGTCCCGAAGCTCTCCAAGATCGTCATCAACATGGGCGTGGGCGAGGCCGCGGGTGACCAGAAGAAGCTGGACGCCGCGCTGGCCGACCTGACCGTCATCGCCGGCCAGAAGCCGGTCAAGACCAAGGCCAAGAAGGCGATCGCGGGCTTCAAGATCCGCGAGGGCCAGGCCATTGGCTGCAAGGTGACGCTGCGCCGCGCCCGGATGTACGAGTTCCTGGACCGCCTGGTCACCGTCGCGCTGCCGCGCATGCGTGACTTCCGCGGCCTGCCGGGCAATAAGGGCTTCGATGGCCGGGGGAACTTCTCCCTGGGCCTGAAGGAGCAGATCGTGTTCCCCGAGATCAGCTATGACAAGGTGGACGCGGTTCGCGGCATGGACATCGTGTTCGTCACGACGGCGAAGACGGACAAGGAAGCCAAGGCCCTGCTGAAGGGCTTCGACCTTCCCTTCGCCAACTGAGTTTGGAAAACCGCCCTGCGCCCCGGCGGGGGCCGGGCAGGTTCCGGAGGATTAGACCGCATGGCCAAGACATCGGCTGTCGAGAAGAACAATCGCCGCGCGCGACTCTCGAAGCTGCACACCGCCAAGCGCGCCGCGCTGAAGGCCACGATCATGGATCGTGCGCTGCCGGTCGAGGAGCGTTTCGAAGCGACGCTGAAGCTCGCCGAGCTGCCGCGCAACGGCGCCAAGGTTCGCGTGCGCCTGCGTTGCGAGCTGACCGGCCGCCCGCGTGGCAATTACCGCAAGTTCAAGCTGAGCCGTAACGCGCTCCGTGACCTGGCCTCGAACGGCCAGATCCCGGGTCTCGTCAAGGCGAGCTGGTAAGGGGGCCGCATGTCGCTGTCCGATCCGCTGGGCGATATGCTGACCCGCATCCGCAACGGGCACCGTGCCCGTCAGGCGCGTGTCACCTCGCCCGCTAGCCGCCTCCGCGCCGATGTGCTCGAGGTCCTGAAGCGTGAAGGCTTCATCCGCGCCTATCGCTCCGAGCAGGTCCGCCCGGGCGTGAGCGTGCTCGACATCGAGCTGAAGTATTCCGAGGGCGAGCCCGCCATCAAGGAGATCATGCGTGTCTCCAAGCCTGGCCGGCGCGTCTACTCCAAGATCAAGGAGCTGCCGAAGTTCTACAACGGGCTCGGCATTTCCATCCTCTCCACGCCGCGTGGCGTGATGAGCGACAATGAGGCCCGCGCTGCCAATGTTGGCGGCGAGGTCCTCTGCCGCGTGTTCTGAGGGAGGGGTCGGCATGTCTCGCGTTGGCAAGTACCCCGTCTCCGTTCCCGCCGGCGTCACCGTCGCGCTGAAGGATGGCGTCCTCTCGGCCAAGGGCAAGCTCGGCGAGCTGTCCCTGCCGCTGGTGACGGACGCCGTCGAGGTGAACGTCGAGGACAACCAGGTCTCGGTGAAGCCGCTCGGTTCCGACCGCCGCTCGCGCACGCTGTGGGGCACCACCCGCAGCCTGATCAACGGCATGGTCACCGGTGTCTCCACCGGCTTCTCCAAGTCCATGGAGATCACCGGCACGGGTTACCGCGCCGCGGTCCAGGGCAAGGAGCTGGTGCTGAACCTCGGCTACAGCCACGAGATCCGCTACGCGATCCCGGACGGCATCAAGATCACCACCGAGCGCCCGACCGCCATCAAGGTCGAGGGCGTGAACAAGCAGGTGGTGGGCCAGGTGGCGGCCGAGATCCGCGCCTTCCGCGGCCCCGAGCCCTATAAGGGCAAGGGCGTGCGGTACACGGACGAGGTGATCCTCCGGAAGGAGGGGAAGAAGAAGTAAGATGTCGAACAAGCTCTCTCTTCAGGAGCGGCGTCGTGCCCGTCTGCGCTTCCAGCTCCGGCTCAAGAGCGGCGGTCGGCCTCGGCTTTCCGTCTTCCGCTCTGGCAAGCACATCTACGCCCAGGTCATCGACGACAAGCAGGGGCGCACGCTCGCTGCCGCCTCCTCGCTGGAGAAGACGCAGCGCGAGAGCCTGCGGACCGGCGCGGATCGCGACGCGGCCTCGGCCATCGGCAAGCTGCTGGCCGAGCGCGCTATCGCGGCCGGGGTGACCGAGGTCGTCTTCGATCGCGGGCCCTACCTGTATCACGGCCGGGTGAAAGCCCTGGCGGACGGCGCCCGCGAGGGCGGGCTGTCGTTCTAAGGAGCACTGAATATGGCACGTGAACCGAGGAGCGGCGGCGGCGGTGATCGCGATCGCGGCCGCGGCCGGGGTCCGGAGCGCAACACCGAGCGTGAGCCCGGCGATGAGCTGAAGGACAAGCTGGTCACGATCAACCGCGTGGCCAAGGTGGTGAAGGGTGGCCGTCGCTTCTCCTTCGCCGCCCTGGTCGTGGTCGGTGACGAGAAGGGCCGGGTGGGCTGGGGCGCCGGCAAGGCGCGCGAGGTTCCGGAGGCGATCCGCAAGGCGACCGAGCGCGCCAAGCGGACCATGGTCCGGGTGCCGATGCGCGAGGGCCGCACCCTGCATCACGACGTGATCGGCGAGTTCGGTGCCGGCCGCGTGATCCTGCGCGCGGCGCCGGCGGGCACCGGCATCATCGCTGGCGGTCCGATGCGCGCGGTGTTCGAGACGCTGGGCATGGGCGATGTCGTCGCCAAGTGCACCGGCACGACGAATCCGCACAACATGGTCAAGGCGACCTTCGCCGCCCTGACGCGCTGCACCAGCCCCCGGGCTGTGGCCTCGCGCCGTGGCAAGAAGGTCTCCGACCTGCTGGGCCCGCGCAAGGACGCGGAGCCGGCGCAGGAGGCTGCCAGTGTCTGAGACCAAGAAGACCGTTCGGGTGACGCAGATCGCGTCCCCCATCGGCCGCAAGCCCGGCCAGCGTGAGACGCTGATCGGGCTCGGGCTCAACAAGATCCGCCGCACGCGGGAGCTGGAGGACACTCCGGCCGTGCGCGGCATGATCCGCAAGGTCGCGCACCTGATCCAGGTGGGCGAGACCACGGAGAAGTGAGATGAAGCTGAACGAACTGCGCGACAATGACGGCGCGCGCAACAAGTTCAAGCGCGTCGGCCGCGGCATCGGCTCCGGCAAGGGCAAGACCTCGGGCCGTGGCGTCAAGGGTCAGAAGGCCCGCACCGGCGTGTCGCTGAACGGCTTCGAGGGCGGCCAGCTCCCGATCTACCGGCGCCTGCCGAAGCGGGGCTTCGTCAACCCGTTCCGCAAGGAATACGCGCCGATCAACATCGGCACTATCGACGCCGCCATCGAGTCCGGCCGCCTGCCAGCCGGTCAGGCGATCGATGAGGCGGCGCTGGAGGCGGCGGGCCTGGTTCGCACCGGCGCCAAGATCGCCGGCGTGCGTCTGCTGGCGCGCGGCGAGATCAAGCGCGCCGTGACGATCTCCGTGGCTGGCGCCTCCGCGGCGGCGATCGCGGCGGTCGAGGCGGCGGGCGGTTCCGTGACGGTGCTGGCGCCGGCCAAGGAAGAAGCGCCCGCGGCGTAACGCCTGTTGCGCCCCCCGCCTCGGGGGGGCTAGGTGATGCATCGACAGGGCTGGCAGCGGCGCCGCGGGATGAGCCCCCGGCGCCGCAGTCATGTGGCCCTTGGGACAATGAAGGGCGAAGCCATGGCGTCCGCCGCCGAACAGCTCGCGGCCAATCTCAATCTCGGCGTGCTGTCCAAGGCCACCGAGCTCAAGAAGCGCATCTGGTTCACGCTGGCCGCGCTGATCGTCTACCGCATCGGCACCTATGTGCCCGTGCCCGGCGTCGATGCCGGGGTGATGGCGGAGATCCTGCGCCAGCATGGCGGCGGCATCCTGGGCATGTTCGACATGTTCACGGGCGGCGCGCTGGGCCGCATGACGGTCTTCGCGCTCAACATCATGCCGTATATCTCGGCCAGCATCATCATCCAGCTGATGTCCGCGGCCGTGCCGACGCTGGAGGCCCTCAAGAAGGAGGGTGAATCCGGCCGCAAGAAGCTGAACCAGTACACCCGCTACCTGACGGTCTTCATCGCCGTCTTCCAGGCCTATGGCATCGCCGTCGGCCTCGAGGCGATGCAGGGGCCGACCGGGCCGGCGGTCTACGAGAACGGCGCCTTCTTCCGCCTCTCCTGCGTGGTCACGCTGGTCGGCGGCACCATGTTCCTGATGTGGCTGGGCGAGCAGATCACCGCCCGCGGCGTCGGCAATGGCATCAGCCTGATCATCTTCGCCGGCATCGTCGCCAACCTGCCGCATGCCCTGGTGGCGACGCTGGAGCTGGGCCGCACCGGCGCGCTCTCGACCGTCTTCATCATGGCCTTCCTGGTCATCGCGCTGGCGGTCATCGCCTTCGTGGTCTTCATGGAGCGGGCGCAGCGGCGCATCCCGATCCAGTATCCGAAGCGCCAGGTCGGCAACCGCATGTTCGGCGGCGAGAACACCCACCTGCCGCTGAAGCTGAACACGGCGGGCGTGATCCCGCCGATCTTCGCCTCCTCCCTGCTGCTGCTGCCCGCGACCTTCGCCGGCTTCTCCGGCGACCAGACCGGCGAGGGCATCCTGGCGCGGATCGGCGCCGCCCTGGCGCATGGCCAGCCGCTCTACATGGGCCTCTACGTCGCCCTGATCATCTTCTTCGCCTTCTTCTACACGGCGGTGGTCTTCAACCCGACGGAGACGGCCGACAACCTGAAGAAGCATGGCGGCTTCGTGCCGGGCATCCGGCCCGGCCAGGCCACGGCGGATTATTTCGACCGGGTGCTGTCCCGCCTGACCGCGGTGGGCGCCATCTACCTCTGCGTCGTCTGCCTGCTGCCCGAGATCCTGATCAGCCAGTACGGCGTGCCCTTCTATTTCGGCGGCACTTCCCTTCTGATCATCGTTTCGGTCACCATGGACACCGTCGCCCAGGTCCAGTCGCATCTGTTCGCCCATCAGTATGAGGGGCTGATCAAGAAGGCGCGAATGGGAGGCGGCCGCGGCGGCATGCCGCGCCTGCGGTAAAGGGGTGCCCTCGGGGACTTATCCCGGGGGGTGGTCAATGGAGTGGATGTTGCGCGTCATGGCGGGGATGGAGCGTTCATGAACCTGATTCTGCTGGGGCCCCCGGGGGCCGGTAAGGGCACCCAGGCGAAGCGGCTCGAGGAGCGGCACGGCATGGCCCAGATCTCGACCGGCGACATGTTGCGGGCCGAGGTGAAGAGCGGCAGCGAGATCGGCCGCCAGGCCAAGGCCATCATGGAGAGCGGCGGGCTGGTGCCGGACGCCATCATCACCGCCATGCTGGCCAACCGGGTTTCCCAGCCGGACGCCGCCCGGGGCTTCATCCTGGACGGCTTTCCCCGCACCACCCCGCAGGCCGAGGCGCTCGACCTGATGCTGCGGGAGAAGGGCATGCAGCTCGACCACGTCATCGAGCTGAAGGTGGATGACGGCGCCCTGGTCGAGCGGATCGCCGGGCGCTTCACCTGCGCGAGCTGCGGCGCCGGCTACCACGACAGCTTCAAGCCGACCGCCCAGCCGGGCGTCTGCGATGCCTGCGGCGGCACGGAGTTCGTGCGCCGGGCCGACGACAAGGCCGAGACGGTGGCCGCCCGCCTGGAGGCCTATCACCGCCAGACGGCGCCGCTGCTGCCTTATTATGCGGCGCAGGGGAAGCTGCGCAGCGTGGACGGCATGGCCTCGATGGACGAGGTATCCCGCCAGGTCGAGACGATCCTCGCCCGCTAGGCTCTTGCCGGCCGGAGGCACGTTCCGGCCGGGCCCCGCGGGGCGGGGCAGCCGGCTTCCGCCTTGACTCTCAGCCTTGAACCCCGTTAAACCCGCGCCTCTCGCGGTCGGGGCCTCCTCGGCCGCGACGATGGTTGCATGCGGTCCATTACGTGGCCGCAGCGCGCCGATCACCTTCGCCGGCGCTTCCGCCGGTCATCGGACAGGGGCCACGTGCCCCGGGAGCAGGACTCAATGGCACGCATCGCAGGCGTGAACATTCCAACCAACAAGCGCGTTCTCATTTCCCTCCGCTACATCTACGGCATCGGTCCGGCGAATGCGAAGGTGATCTGCGAGCAGCTCGGCATCCCCGAGGATCGCCGCGTCAACCAGCTGACGGATGAGGAGATCCTCAAGATCCGCGAGCTGATCGACCGCGAGTACCGGGTCGAGGGCGACCTGCGCCGCGAGAACGCGATGAACATCAAGCGCCTGATGGACATGGCCTGCTACCGTGGCCTGCGTCATCGCAAGGGCCTGCCTGTCCGTGGCCAGCGCACGCACACCAACGCCCGCACCCGCAAGGGCAAGGCCGTGGCGATCGCCGGCAAGAAGAAGGTGACGAAGTAAGATGGCCCGTCAGCCCACCGGTCGTCCGCGCAAGAAGGAACGGAAGAATATCGCTTCCGGCGTCGCGCACGTCCTCGCCTCGTTCAACAACACCATCGTCACCATCACCGACAGCCAGGGCAATGCCATCGCCTGGTCCTCGGCCGGCAGCCAGGGCTTCAAGGGCAGCCGCAAGTCCACGCCCTATGCCGCGCAGGTCGCCGCCGAGGATGCCGGCCGTAAGGCCCGCGAGCATGGCATGGAGACGCTGGAGATCATGGTCTCGGGTCCCGGCTCGGGGCGCGAGTCGGCGCTCCGCGCGCTGCAGGCCGTCGGCTTCTATGTCACCGCCATCAAGGACGTGACCCCCATCCCGCACAACGGCTGCCGTCCGCGCAAGCGGCGTCGGGTCTGAGGCGAGGCTGCAGGAGAAACCGAACGTGCTCGAGCGCAACTGGCGTTCCCTGATTCGCCCCGAGAAGCTCGAAGTCGAGTCCGGGGCCGACCCTTCGCGCACGGCGACGGTGGTGGCGGAGCCGCTCGAGCGCGGCTTCGGCATGACCCTCGGCAATGCGCTGCGGCGCGTGCTGCTCTCCTCGCTCCAGGGTGCGGCGGTCACCGCCATCCGCATCGATGGCGCGCTGCATGAGTTCAGCAGCCTGCAGGGCGTCCGCGAGGATGTCACGGACATCGTCCTCAACATCAAGCGCCTGGCGATCCGGATGCAGGGCGAGGGGCCGAAGCGCCTCCAGCTCACCGCGACCGGCCCGGGCGAGGTGACGGCGGGCCAGATCCAGACCATCGGCGACATCGAGATCGCCAATCCGGAGCTGGTCATCTGCACCCTCGACGACGGCGCCAAGCTGTCGATGGAGCTGACGGTCGATATCGGCAAGGGCTATGTGCCCGCCTCCGAGAACCGGCCCGAGGACGCCCCGATCGGCCTGATCCCGGTCGATGCCATCTATTCCCCGGTCCGCCGCGTGGCGTATCAGGTGCAGCCGACCCGCGTCGGTCAGCGCACCGACTACGACAAGCTGGTGCTGACGGTGGAGACGGACGGCACGATCGCGCCGGACGATGCCGTGGCCCTGGCGGCCCGCATCCTGCAGGACCAGCTGCAGCTCTTCATCAACTTCGATGAGCCGCGCCAGCGCGTCGTGGAGGAGGTGCAGGACGACCTGCCCTTCAACCGCAACCTGCTGCGCAAGGTGGATGAGCTGGAGCTGTCGGTCCGCAGCGCGAACTGCCTGAAGAACGACAACATCGTCTACATCGGCGACCTGGTACAGAAGACGGAGCAGGAGATGCTCCGCACTCCGAACTTCGGCCGCAAGTCGCTGAACGAAATCAAGGAAGTCCTCGCCTCCATGGGGCTGAGCCTGGGCATGACCGTGCCGGGCTGGCCGCCGGAGAACATCGAGGACCTCGCCAAGAAGATCGAAGAGCCGTTCTGATTTCGGCCGCGTGAAGGAATAGAACCATGCGTCACGGGGTTGCCGGCCGGAAGCTCGGCGTCACCTCCACCCACCGTATTGCGATGCTCCGCAATATGGCGACCAGCCTGCTCAAGCACGAGCAGATCACCACGACCCTGCCCAAGGCCAAGGAGCTGCGCCCGTATGTCGAGCGCATCATCACCCTGGGCAAGCGTGGCGACCTGCATGCGCGCCGCCAGGCCTATGCGCAGATCATGGACCCGAAGGTGGTGGACAAGCTCTTCACCACCATCGCCGAGCGCTACAAGGGCCGCCAGGGTGGCTACACCCGCGTCCTGAAGGCCGGCATGCGCTATGGTGACGCCGCCGACATGGCGGTGATCGAGCTGGTCGAGCGCGACGTCGCCGCCAAGGGCCAGGACAGCGGTCCGAAGCCCGTCGCGGCCGAGGCCGAGGGCCAGCAGGACGCGGCGTAAGCCGTCTCCTCCGGCCGGGATGAACGAAGGGGCGGATGGGCAACCATCCGCCCCTTTCGCGTGGCGCCCCGCGCCGGGCAACGCCGCGCCCCGGCCCGGCGTTGTCGCTCTGCCCAGCCCAGGAGCCCGCCATGCCCGGCCATCGAGCGACCCGGACCGACCCCGCCTTGTGGGAGAAGGTCAAGGCGGAGGTGCAGCAGGGCGACAAGGGTGGCGAGCCGGGGCAATGGTCGGCCCGCAAGGCGCAGCTGGCGGTGCGGGCGTACAAGAAGGCGGGCGGCGGCTATTCCGGCGCCAGGAGCAGCGCCAATCACCTGACGGCCTGGACGCGGGAGGACTGGGGCACCCGGTCCGGCCGCTCCTCGCGCGAGACCGGTGAGCGCTACCTGCCGCGCCAGGCACGGGAGGGGCTGAGCGAGGCCGAATACCGCGAGACCTCGGCCCGCAAGCGGCAGGACAGCGCGGCGGGACGGCAATTCTCCCCGCAGCCGGCGGCGATCGCGCGCAAGACGGCGCGCCTCCGCCGGTCCTGAGCGCCGGCCCTGAGCGTGGGCGCGCGTCCTGCCGGCCTTGCGGGACAGGGCCGGAAGGCGCTTTGATGCCTCCCCCTCCGACCCCGAGCCGGCAAGGAAGCCCCGCATGCGTGTTTCGGTCGTGCAGATGAATCCCGGCCACGACAAGGCCGCCAATATCGCCCAGGCGCGGGGCCTGATGGAGGCCGCGATCGAGGCGGACCGGCCGCAGATGCTGGTCCTGCCCGAGATGTGGACCTGCCTGGGCGGCGACCGCCCGACCAAGCTGGCCGCCGCCGAGGCCCTGCCGCCCGCCGGTTCCCACGCGCCGGGCGGCGAGGCCTACGAGTTCCTGCGCGACACGGCCCGCCGGCACGGCGTCCATGTGCATGGCGGCAGCATTGGCGAGGCGGCGGGCGAGAAGCTCTACAACACCAGCCTCGCCTTCGGCCCCGAGGGGCAGGAGCTGGCCCGCTACCGCAAGGTCCACCTCTTCGACATCACCACGCCCGACGGCACCGGCTACCGCGAGAGCGCCACCTATGGCGGCGGCGAGGCGGTGGTGACCTACCAGGCCGGCGAGATCCGGGTGGGCTGCGCCATCTGCTACGACGTCCGCTTCCCCGAGCTCTTCCTGGCCCTGCGCCGGGCGGGGGCGGAGCTGATCATGCTGCCCGCCGCCTTCACCCTGCAGACCGGCAAGGACCATTGGGAGGTGCTGATCCGCGCCAGGGCCATCGAGACGCAATGCTGGTTCGCCGCCCCCGCCACCTGGGGCGAGCACCAGGAGAAGGCCGGGCCGCGCCTGACCTACGGGCATTCGCTGATCGCCGATCCCTGGGGCCATGTCGTCGCCCGCGCGAGCGACGGGAAGGGCTGGGCGACGGCCCGCATCGACCCGGCGCTGACCGCCCGCGTCCGGCGGGACATGCCGGTGCTGGAGCATCGCGCCGCCGCCCGCGCGCAGTACTGACGCCGGCGCTATGACTGCGGCTTTGCTGGGCCATGGCTCCAGTTTCGGCGAGGCGCCGGAGCTGCCGGCCGACCTGCGCGGGCACATCGCCTTCCTGGCCGCCGCCACCGATGTCGCCGAGACGGCGCGGGACCGTTTCATCGCCCTCTATGGCGACGCCGCGCCGGACGCGGCCGCGGTGGTGGTGGCGCTGGGCGGCGACGGCTTCATGCTGGAGACCCAGCACCGCTTCCTCGGGCGCAACCTGCCGGTCTATGGCATGAACTGCGGCAGCGTCGGCTTCCTGATGAACGCCTTCCATGAGGACGACCTGCTGCCGCGCCTCGCCGCCGCCCAGGCGGCCATCCTGCACCCGTTGCGGATGCGGGCGCTGGATGCCACCGGGGGGCTGCGCGAGGCGCTGGCGATCAACGAGGTCTCGCTGCTGCGCGAGACGCGGCAGGCGGCGAAGATCCGCATCCTGGTCGACGGCAAGGAGCGGCTGCCGGAGCTGATCTGCGACGGCATCCTGGTGGCGACGCCGGCCGGCAGCACCGCCTACAACCTCTCGGCCTATGGCCCGATCGTGCCGCTGGGCGCGAACCTGTTGCCGCTGACGCCGATCTCGGCCTTCCGCCCGCGGCGCTGGCGTGGCGCGCTGCTGCCCTCGGAGGCGGTGGTGATGTTCCAGATCCTGGAGCCCGGCAAGCGCCCCGTCGCGGCCGTGGCCGACAATGTCGAGGTGCGCGACATCCGCTCGGTCGAGGTGCGGGAGGACCGCTCGGTGCGGATGACCCTGCTCTTCGACCCCGATCACGGCCTGTCGGAACGGATCATCGCCGAGCAGTTCACCGTCTGAAGGGCGGCCGGCTGAAGGGCGGCCGGGAGCTTCCCCCCGGCCGCCCGCCGCGTCACTTCTCCCGGCGCACCCCCATGGCCGTGGTGCGCTCGTCCATGCGCGGGACATAGGTCAGCCCCTTCCGCAGGGCCCAGGTGTTGACCAGCTGGAACAGCGGCAGGATGGCCTGCTCGTCCATGGCGTATCGCACCGCCTCCTGCAGCAGCTTCTCCCGCTTCGCGTCGTCGATCGTGGAGGCGGCGCGGCTGGTCATCGCGTCCAGCTCCGGGTTGGAGTAGCGGCCGCTGTTGCTGGCGCCGGTGCGCCTGTCGCGGTCGAAGGTGCCGATGATGTTGACCAGGAGGTAGGAGGCCTCGCCGGTCGTGCTGCCCCAGCCGGAGAGGCGCATGCCGAATTCCTGCCGGTTCGACCGGACGGAGAAGCTGGCCCAGGGCAGCGCCTCGACCTGGGTCTGCACGCCGATGCGGGTCCACATCTGGGCGATCGCCTGGGCGGTCTTGGCGTCGTTCGGGTAGCGGTCGTTCGGCGTGTGCAGGGTTATCCGCAGGCCCCGCGGGAAGCCGGCCTCGGCCAGCAGCGCCTTGGCGCCGTTCGGGTCGTAGGCCAGCGGCTTGACCGCCGGGTTGTAGCCGAAGGTGCCGGGGGGCAGCCACTGGCCGGTGGGCTTGGCGGTGCCTTCCATCACCCGGTCCGCCAGCGCCTCGCGCTGGATCGCCATGGAGAGGGCGCGCCGCACCCGGACATCCTGGAACGGATTGCGGGCCAGGGGCTTGCCCTCATGGTCGGCGACGAAGGGAACCTCGCCGGTGCGGGAATAGTCCGGCATCAGGTAGATCAGCCGCACGCCCTCGATCTCG
Source organism: Teichococcus aerofrigidensis (assembly GCF_054073225.1). Taxonomy (NCBI): domain Bacteria; kingdom Pseudomonadati; phylum Pseudomonadota; class Alphaproteobacteria; order Acetobacterales; family Roseomonadaceae; genus Roseomonas; species Teichococcus aerofrigidensis. Next base: position 10,830 of record NZ_JBSXMU010000047.1, on the reverse strand, counting down.
GCCAGGGTGATCCCCGCGTCGCGCTTCAGCCGCGGCAGGTCGCTGGCCGGCACCTGGTCGATGATGTCGACATCGCCCGAGAGGATGGCGGCGCTGCGCGCGCCATCATTGTTGATGAAGCGCAGATTGACCTTCTCCCAGGGCTCCTTCTCGCCCCAGTAGGCATCGTTGCGCACCAGCTCGGCCCGGTCGCCGGGGCGGTAGGCCTGCATGCGGTAGGGTCCGGTGCCGATCGCCGCCTTGCCGGAATTGTAGTCCTCGGTCGAGGCATTCTCGCCCGCGTGGCGGGAGATCACCGAGATCGCGCCAAGCTCCACCGGCAGCAGCGGATGCGGCTGGGCGGTGTGGAAGCGCACCGTCAGCGGATCGACCACCTCCACGCGCGTGATGGCGCGCACGAAGCCGCCCATGCCGCCGGGGCTGTTCGGCACGTTGGGCGCGCGGGCGATGGTGAAGGCCACGTCCTCGGCGGTGAAGTCGCGGCCGTCATGCCATTTGACGCCGGGGCGCAGCTTGAACTCCCAGACCGTCGGCTCCACCGTGCGCCAGCTCTCGGCGAGCTGCGGATGGGGCTGCGCCGTGGCGTCCCGGCCGACCAGATAGTCATAGACGTGCATGGCCAGGGTGTGGTTCGGAGCGGCGTTGTAGAAGTGCGGGTCAGCCGAGGTGACGGCGCCGCCGATGCCGATGTTCAGGGTCTGGGCCTGCGCCGGAGCCAGGGCAAAAGAAGCCAGGGCAAGAGGGGCGATCAGCGGCGCGGCGAGCAGGGCGGTCCGCAGACCTTTGGAAAAGGGCATAATCTCGTTCTCTCCCGACACAAAACGGCCATAACCTAGCGAGGGCGATCCCAGGCTGCTACACTGCGAGGTAAAGAAGCTGTAATCTTTCAAGCCATTCTCCATATCCTGGGGGCGTAGAATGATCCGCAGAGCTCGGGCGGCCACCGTGGCTGCCGTTTTGGCGCTGACCCCAGGCCTGGCCGGCGCGGCCTGGGCGCAGAACCTGACCATGGCGGTGGGGGCGCAGGTCACCTCACTCGACCCGCACTACCACGCCCTGTCGCCCAACTTCGCCGTGGCGACCATGCTGTTCGACACGTTGACCCGCCTCGACGAGAACGCCCGGCTGCAGCCCGGCCTCGCGGAGAGCTGGAAGCCGGTCGAGCCGACGATCTGGGAATTCAAGCTGCGACCGGGGGTGAAGTTCCACAACGGCAACGACTTCGCCGCCGAGGACGTGGCCTTCACCGTCGACCGTGTGCCAAACGTGCCGAACAGCCCTTCCTCCTACGGCATCTACACGCGCGCCATCGAGCGGGTGGAGCTGGTCGATCCGCTGACGGTGCGCTTCCACACGCGCGCGCCCTATCCGCTGCTGCCGACCGACCTGGCCCAGGTCGCGATGCTGGATCGCCAGACCCACGAGAACGCGACGACCGAGGGGTTCAACGCCGGCACCCTGGCGATCGGCACCGGCCCCTTCCGCTACGTCTCCTTCCGCTCGGGCGACCGGCTGGAGCTGCAGCGCAACGACGACTACTGGGGCGAGAAGCCGCACTGGGAGAAGGTGAGCTACCGCATCCTGGCCAATGACGCCTCGCGCACCGCGGCGCTGCTGGCCGGCGATGTGGACTTCATCGACCAGGTGCCGACGAGCGACCTCAACAATCTGCGCCGCAGCGACCGCGTCCACCTCGCCGAGCGGGACGGGCTGCGCATCATCTTCCTGGCGCTCGATCACCAGCACCCGGAGGGTTCGCCGCTCATCACCGACGCGCAGGGCCGCAAGCTCAGCGTCAACCCGCTGCGCGACATGCGGGTCCGCCGCGCGCTGTCGCTCGCCATCGACCGTCCGGCCATCGCCGCGCGCGTCATGGAAGGCACGGCCAAGCCGAGCGGGCAGTTCCTGCCGACCTCCGCCTTCGGCGCCATCCCGGACCTCGAGGCGCCGGCGACCGACGCGGAGGCGGCCAAGAAGCTGCTGGCCGAGGCCGGCTATCCCGACGGCTTCCGCATCACGCTGAGCGGCCCGAACGACCGCTACATCAACGATTCCCGGATCATCCAGGCGATCGGCCAGATGTGGACCCGCATCGGCGTGCGCACCACCGTGGACGCGCAGCCCTGGACCACCTTCGTCGCTCGCGCCGGCCGCTTCGAGCTGAGCGCCTTCCTGGTCGGCTGGAGCAGCTCCTCGGGCGAGGCCTCGAACCCGCTTCGCTCGCTGGTCGCCACCTACGACCGGGACAAGGGCTTCGGCACCTCGAACCGCGGCCGCTATTCCAACCCGGCGATGGACGCCAAGCTCGAGGAGGCGCTGCGCGAGCTGGATGACGGCCGGCGCGAGGCGCTGCTGCGCGACGCGACCCGCATGGCCATGGAGGATGTCGGCATCATCCCGATCCACCTTCAGAAGAACGTCTGGGCGATGCGCCCGACCCTGACCCACAATTCCCGCACGGATGAGTTGACGCGGGCGCAGGATGTGCGCCCGGCGGCCTCCAACTGACGGCACCCTGATCCATGAGTGTTTACCTGTTGCGGCGGCTGTTGCAGTCCGCCCTCGTGATGCTGGCGATGTCGGTCATCGTCTTCGTCGGCGTCTATGCCATCGGCGATCCGGTCGAGATCCTGATCAGCCCCGACGCCGATCAGATGGAGCGCGAGCGCGCCATCCAGGCGCTCGGCCTCGACCTGCCGCTGTGGCAGCAGTACCTGTCCTTCCTGGCCAATGCGCTGCGCGGCGATCTCGGCCGCAGCTTCGTCTTCAACGAGCCGGCGCTGCAGCTGATCCTGCAGCGCATGCCGGCGACGCTGGAGCTCGCCTTCGGCGCCATGTTCCTGGCGCTGCTGGTCGGCCTGCCGCTCGGCCTCTACGCCGGGCTGAAGCCGAATTCGACCGGCTCCAAGGTGATCATGGCCGGCTCCATCCTCGGCTTCTCGCTGCCCACCTTCTGGGTCGGCCTGATGCTGATCATGGTCTTCGCCGTGCAGCTCGGCTGGCTGCCCTCCACCGGGCGCGGCCCGACCGTCGAGGTGCTCGGCCTGCGCTGGTCCTTCCTGACCTGGGACGGCCTCAGGCACCTCGCCATGCCGGCGCTGAACCTCGCTCTGTTCAAGATCAGCCTGGTCATCCGCCTGACCCGCGCCGGCGTGCGCGAGACCATGCTGATGGACTACGTGAAGTTCGCACGCGCCAAGGGGCTGACCAACAACCGCGTCACCTATGTGCACGTGTTCAAGAACATCCTGATCCCGGTCGTCACCGTGGTCGGGCTCGAGCTCGGCTCCACCATCGCCTTCTCGGTGGTGACGGAAAGCGTCTTCGCCTGGCCGGGCATGGGCAAGCTGATCATCGACAGCATCAACGTGCTCGACCGCCCGGTGATCGTCGCCTACCTGATGATCATCGTGCTGATGTTCATCACCATCAATCTCGTGGTCGACCTCGCCTATTCGGCGCTCGATCCGCGGGTGCGGCTGGAGAACAAGTGAGATGAGCACGACCACCGCCGCCCCCGACACGCCCGCGGCCGCGCCCAAGGCCGAGACGCCCTGGCGCCGCTTCGCCGCCGAATTCGCCGAGAGCAAGCTGGCGCTCCTCGGCCTGGGCGTCTTCGTCCTCATCGCCCTGATCGCCATCTTCGCGCCCTGGCTGGCGCCGCAGAACCCCTACGACCTGGCGCAGCTCGACATCATGGACGGGCGGCTGGAGCCGGGCACGCGCAACGGGATGGACACCTTCACCTACTGGCTCGGCACCGATGACCAGGGGCGCGACATGCTCTCCGGCATCATGTACGGGCTGCGCATCTCGCTGCTGGTGGGCGCCGGCTCGGCCATCATCGCCTGCGCCGTCGGGGCCTCGCTCGGCCTGCTCGCCGCCTATGCCGGCGGGCGGACCGACACCGTCATCATGCGCCTGGTCGACCTGCAGCTCTCCTTCCCGACCATCCTGGCGGCGCTCATGATCCTCGCCTTCCTCGGCAAGGGCGTGTTCAACGTCGTCATCGCGCTGGTCATCGTGGAATGGGCCTACTACGCCCGCACGGTGCGCGGCACGGCGCTGGTCGAGCGGCGGCGCGAGTATATCGAGGCGGCGCAGTGCCTGGCCCTGCCGACCCGGCGCGTCATCTTCCGCCACCTGCTGCCGAACTGCATGCCGCCGCTGATCGTCGTCGGCACCATGCAGATCGCCCGCGCCATCGCGCTCGAGGCGACGCTCTCCTTCCTCGGCCTCGGCGTGCCGATCACCGAGCCCTCGCTCGGCCTGCTGATCTCCAACGGCTACGAGTACATGCTCTCCGGCCGCTACTGGATCAGCTTCTATCCGGGCATCGCGCTGCTCGTGACCATCGTGTCGATCAACCTGGTCGGCGATCAGCTGCGCGACGTGCTCAACCCGCGGCTCAAGAAGTAAAGGACCGGGCATGGCTGTCACCCCTGCTGCCGCCACCCAACCGGCCCCCGTCGCGGCCCCGACCCTCGAGGTCCGCAACCTCAGGACCCACTTCTTCACCCGCGCGGGCGTGGTGAAGGCGGTGGACGACGTCTCCTTCACCGTCGGCCGCGGCAAGGTCCTCGGGCTGGTGGGGGAATCCGGCTCCGGCAAGACCGTCACCGGATTCTCCATCCTCGGCCTGGTCGATCCGCCGGGCCGCATCACCGGCGGCGAGATCCTGTTCCACGGGCAGAACCTGGCGAAGCTCTCGGAGGAGGAGATGCGGAAGCTGCGCGGCAACCGCATCGCCATGATCTTCCAGGACCCGATGATGACGCTGAACCCGGTGCTCCGGGTCGACACGCAGATGATCGAGACCGTCCTGGCGCACGAGAAGGTCAGCAAGGAGGAGGCCCGCCAGCGCTCGCGTGATGCGCTGGGCATGGTCGGCATCCCCTCGCCGGACGAGCGGCTGAAGAGCTATCCCCACCAGTTCTCGGGCGGCATGCGCCAGCGCGTGGCCATCGCCATCGCTCTGCTGCACCGGCCCGAGCTGATCGTGGCCGACGAGCCGACCACCGCGCTCGACGTCACCATCCAGGCGCAGATCCTGGCCGAGGTGCAGAAGCTCTGCGCCGAGACCGGCACGGCGATGATCTGGATCACCCATGACCTCTCCGTCGTCGCCGGCCTCGCCGACGACATCGCGGTGATGTATGCCGGCCGCGTGGTGGAGAAGGGCGCGGTGGGCCCGGTGCTGGACGCGCCGCTGCACCCCTATACCGAGGGGCTGATCGGCAGCGTACCGTCGCGCAACAAGCGTGGCGAGCCGCTGCGCCAGATCCCCGGCATGACGCCCTCCCTGCTCAGCCTGCCGCCGGGCTGCGCCTTCCGGGGCCGCTGCCCCAAGGCGCAGGACAAGTGCCGCGAGGAGCCGCCCTTCGGCGAGGTGCTGCCGGGCCGCGAGGCGCGCTGCTTCTTCCCCAACCTCACCCCCGCCGAGGCCGCCGCATGAGCACGCCGATCATCGAGTTGAAGGGCGTCTCCAAGCGCTTCTCGAAGAAGCAGGACTTCGCCGGCAAGCTGATCGGCAGGCTGACCGGCGGCGTGAAGGACGAGACGGTGCATGCCGTGGACGGCGTCGACCTGACCGTCAACAAGGGCGAGGTGGTCGGGCTGGTGGGCGAATCCGGCTGCGGCAAGTCCACCCTGGGGCGCATGGTGGCCGGCATCATGCCGGCCTCGGGCGGCGAGATCCTCTGGCACGGCCAGCCGGTCGCCAGCCTCAGCGGCGCCGAGGCCCGCCGCGCCAAGCTGCAGACGCAGATGATCTTCCAGGACCCCTATGCCAGCCTGAACCCGCGCATGCGGGTCTCGGAGATCGTCGGCGAGGCGCCGAAGGTGCATGGGCTGGTCCCGCGCGGCACCTATGATTCCTACGTGGACAACCAGCTGCGCCGGGCCGGGCTCGATCCCTCGCTGAAGCGGCGCTATCCGCACCAGTTCTCCGGCGGCCAGCGGCAGCGCATCGGCATCGCCCGCGCGCTGGCGGTGCAGCCGGAGTTCATCGTCTGCGACGAGGCGGTGGCGGCGCTCGACGTCTCGATCCAGGCGCAGATCCTGAACCTGTTCATGGAGCTGCGGCGCGATCTCGACCTGACCTACCTGTTCATCAGCCACGATCTCGGCGTCGTCGAGCACCTCTCCGACCGCGTCGTCATCATGTATCTGGGCCGGGTGGTGGAGGAGGCCAGGGCGGAGGAGATCTTCGCCCGCGCCAACCACCCCTATACCCAGGCGCTGCTGGACGAGGTGCCGCGCATCGAGGCCCGGAAGAAGCACTTCGCCGGCATCAAGGGCGAGATCCCCTCGCCGCTGGACCCGCCGTCGGGCTGCCACTTCCACCCGCGCTGCCCGCATGCCTTCGACCGCTGCCGCGTCGAGCGGCCGGCGCTGCGCGAGGTGGCGCCGGGGCACCGCTCCGCCTGCCACCTGAACGACAAGGCCGCCTGAGAAAAGGGCCAGGCCCGGGCTTGCCTTGCCTCCGGCCGAGGCGGCAAGCTCGGGCCATGTCGATCACCCTCTACCACAACCCCGCCTGCGGCACCTCGCGCCGGGTGCTGGAGATGCTCCGGCAGGCCGGTCACGCGCCCCGGATCGTCGAGTATCTGAAGAACCCGCCGGACCGCCCGACGCTGGAGCGGCTCTTCGCCGCGCTCGGCCCCGCCATGCTGCGGCGCAAGGGCGCGCCCTATGACGCGCTGGGGCTGGACGATGCGGCGCTCGCGCCCGCGGCGCTGCTCGACGCGGTGCAGGCCCATCCCATCCTGATCGAGCGCCCGATCGTGGAAACCCCCCTCGGCATCCGCCTCGGCCGGCCGCCCGAGGCGGTGCGGGAGATCCTTCCCGCTTGACCGGGCGGCTGCTGCCCGTCCTCTCCCTGCTGCTGGCCGGCTGCGCCCTGTCGGAGGCCCGCATGGTGGCCGAGGCGCGGCGGGACATGGTGGGGCTGCGGCGCGCCGATCTCTATGTCTGCGCCGGCTTCCCGAGCCGGACGGAGCGGATCGACGTGCTGCGGGAGATCTACAGCTACGAGCTGCAGGGCCATCAGGAAGGCGGGCTGAACCTGAACCTGCCCGTGGTCGGTGGCCTGAACCTGATGGGCGACGCCGGCTATTGCCGGGCCAATTTCGAACTGATCGACGGCATGGTGACGCGGGTGGGCTTCAGCGGCGACAATGATTCCCCCGGCGCGCCGGAAGCCCGCTGCGCGCCGATCATCAAGAGCTGCCTCGGCATGGAACGCTCGGCCCCGCCCAAGGCGCCGGGCTGATCGCGCCGGGCTGATCGCCCCGGACTGATCGCCCCGGATTGATCGCCCCGGATTGATTGCCCTGGGCCTACTCCTCCGTCGCCTCGGCCACAGGCAGAATGGCGGTTTCCTTGGCGGAGGTGATGGCCAGGATGGTCTCGGTCCGCTCCACCCCCGGCTGGCCGCGCACCTGCTCGGCGACGAAGCGTTCCAGCGTGGCGAGATCGGGCAGGCGCAGCTTCAGGAGGAAGGTCCAGGCGCCGGTGACATGATGGCATTCCAGCACCGGCTCGGCCGCCCGCATGGCGATGCGGAAGGCATTCTCCTCCCGCCCCGGCCGCAGCGAGACGAAGACGAAGGCGAGGAGGGGGCAGCCGATGGCGCCGGGGTCGAGATCGGCGCGCCAGCCGCGGATGGTGCCGCGTTCCTCCAGCCGCTTGACCCGCTCGGCCGTGGCCGAGACCGAGAGGCCGGCGACCTTGGCCAGCTCGGCGAGTCCCGCCGCGCCATTGTCCTGCAGGGCGACGAGAATGTTCCGGTCGATGGCATCCATGGCGCGACTTTATCCGGCGCTTCACGATCGCGAAACGTGAAAATGGCGCATGGATGCGGGATAAGGCGGGAAGGGGATGGCCCTTCCCGCCCGGCCGTCAGATGTAGTGCTCGGCCAGCGGCTTGAAGCCGTTGAAGCCCTGGCTGGCATAGGTGGTGACATAGGCGCCGGTCGAGAGCAGCTCGATCCGGTCGCCGCAGTCGAGCGCCAGCGGCAGGCGGTAGTTGGACTTCTCGTACAGCGTGTCGGTGCTGTCGCAGGTCGGGCCGGCGATGGTCACGGGACCTTCCGCGCCGCCGTCATGCGGGGTGCGGAAGGCGTACTTGATCGCCTCGCCCTCGGTCTCGGCCAGCCCGCCGAAGCGGCCGATGTCGAGATAGACCCAGCGCACCGGGTCGTCCTTCTCCTTGCGCGAGACCAGCACCACCTCGGTCGAGACGACGCCGGCATCGCCGACGATGAAGCGGCCCGGCTCGATCAGGATCTCCGGCAGGGCATTGCCGAAATGCTCGACCATGGCGCCCATGATGGCGGCGCCGAAATCGTCGATCTCCGGCACCTCCTGGCGATAGCGCACCGGATAGCCGCCGCCGAGATTGGCCATCCGCAGCCGGATGCCGGCGTCCTTCAGGTCGGTGAAGAGCAGGGCGACGCGGGCGATGGCCGCCTCATAGGCGGCGGTGCGGGTCTGCTGGCTGCCGACGTGGAAGGAGATGCCATAGGGATCGAGGCCGAGGTCGCGGGCCAGGATCATCAGCTCGCGCGCCATCTCGACCTCGCAGCCGAACTTCTTCGACAGCGGCCACTCGGCGCCGAGATTGCCCACCAGGATGCGGCAATAGACCCGCGCGCCGGGGGCGGAGCGGGCGAGCTTGCGCAGCTCCGGCTCCGAGTCGAAGGCGAACATGCGCACGCCATGGGCATAGGCGGCCTTGATCGCGCTTTCCTTCTTCACGGTGTTGCCGAAGGAGATCGCCTCGGGCCGGGCGCCGGCGGCCAGGCAGGCCTCGACCTCCTCCAGCGAGGCGGCGTCGAAGCAGGAGTCGAGCCCGACCAGGCGGTCCAGGATCGGAGCCGCCGGATTGGCCTTCACGGCGTAGTAGATGCGGGCGAGCGGCATGGCCGCGCGCAGCCGGCCGTAATTCTCGGCGACGCGATCGACGTCGACGACGAGGCACGGCGTCGCCGGAGCGGCGTCACGCAGGAAGCGGGAGACCTTCGGGGTCATCGCACACCCTCCATCCAATAGGGAGGACCGCCCCTGTTCGGAGGCACGGCCCCAAGTTGACGAAACGGTCGAACGAACCAGCGACCAAGAGAGGCCGGCTGAGGCTCGCGCCTTTCGCCGGGGTTGCCAGAACGCTTGACGTCGTTGCGTAAACCTTTGGCCGATCAGGGTCGGCCGGGGGCCAGAGGCACGTGCGTACTGCGTCTGCGGCGCCATATAGAGATCCCGCCGGCGGACGCAAAGGGTTTTCCGGGGGCATGGCCGGGTTTTTTCCGCATATCTCCCCCGCAAGGCCGGAAACTCCCCGGAAAGCGGGCTTGGCGGCGGGAAGCCTCCAGCGCCGCGATCCCGCTTCAGGCGAATCCGTCCGTTTCCGCCCTGGCCGTCCCCCTGCCCCCCTCGTCGCCATGCAGCCGGACGATGGCCCGCGCCGCCTGGCGGGCCAGCAGCGCCACCTCCTCCTCCCCGGCCGGACCGGACAGGCCGAGCGTCGCGCGCAGGAACAGGTCCCCGCGCAGCAGCGACAGGAACTGCTCGGCGGCGAGGGCGGGAGAGGCGGCGGCGTGCAGCTGGCCGCGCCGCTGCTCCTCGGCCAGCCAGCCGGCCAGCCAGAGGCACATGCCGCGCGGCCCCTCGGCGTAGAAGCTGCGTGCCAGCTCGGGGAAGCGCGGCGCCTCGGCGATGACCATGCGGTGCAGGGCGCGAACCCGCGGCTGCAGCAGGAAGCGCAGCCATTGCGTGCCCAGCTCGGTCAGCGCTTCCTCCAGCCCCAGCTCGTGGCTGGAGAACAGGACCTCCAGCACGCCGCGCATCCGGGCGCAGTTGCCGGCGACGATCTCGGCGAAGAGGGCGTCCTTCCCGGCGAAATGGGCGTAGAGCGTGGCCTTCGAGACCTGCGCGGCGCGGGCGATGCCGTCCATCGAGACGGCGCCGAAGCCTTCGGCGAGGAACAGCCCGGCCGCGGCCTCCAGGATGGCGCGGCGCTTGGGGGAGGTGTCGGTCGCGGCGGCGCTGGCGGGCAGGGTGTCGGACATGACACCGGAGTAAGGCCGCGCCTAGCCCGGATCAACATTAAACTGAACGGTCCAGTTCAGTCTTGACTCGCGGCCGCCCTGCCGTCACCTGCGGGGAAAGCCGAACTGAACCGTTCAGTTCCGAGGTGCCCCGATGAACGCTCCCGTCTCTCCCGCCGCTGCGGCCGAGGCCAGCCGGCTGACGCAGCCGGCCCCGCCGCCGCGCCGCCGCCGGCGCTGGCTGCTCCGCCTGCTGCCGGTCGTGCTGCTGCTCGCCCTGGGGCTGGGCGGAAGCTGGTACTGGACGGTGGGGCGTTTCCTGGCCGAGACCGATGACGCCTATGTGCAGGGCGACATCAGCGTGCTGAGCGCGCGCCTCGAGGCCGATGTCCTGGCCATTCCTGTCGGCGACAACCAGCCGGTCCGTGCGGGGGAACTGCTGATGCGCCTCGACGACCGGGACGCGCGGCTGCAGGTCCGACAGGCGGAGGCCAGCCTGGACGAGGCGGTGGCGGCGGAGGCCACGGCACGCGAGACCCTGGAGCAGCTGCGCGCCCAGATCGGCGCCGCCCGCGCGCAGGTGGCCCAGGCGGAGGCCGAGCAGGTGCGCGCCGCCGCCGATGCCGGCCGCACCCGCGCGCTGGTCGGCGGCGGCTGGTCCTCGCGCCAGTCGAACGACCAGGCGGTGGCCGACCAGCGCAAGGCGGAGGCGGGACGCCAGGCGGCCGAGGCGGAGCTGGCGGTGAGGCAGCGCGCGCTTGCCGTCCAGCAGGCGCAGCTGGAC
>NZ_JBSXMU010000046.1:0-28669 GCF_054073225.1 Teichococcus aerofrigidensis | reverse complement strand
GCCCTGGCCGTGGGGGGGGGGGGGGGGGGGGGGGGGGGGCCGCCCCCCCCCCCCCCCCCCCCCCCCCCTCGACCGCTTCCGGCCCCGCCTGGAGCCGGCGCCGGAGCGGCATGCCATCTGGTCCGGCCGCCTCGTCCCCGAGAAGGGCGCGCATCTCGCCATCGCCGCGGCCCGCCTGGCCGGCATGCCGCTGCGGATCGCCGGACCGCTGAGCGACCCGGACTACTGGCGGGCCGAGGTGGCGCCGATGCTGGGCGCGGACGTCACCTACCTGGGCCATCTGAACCACGCCGCCCTGTCGCGGGCCGTCGCGGCGGCCTCCGTCGCGGTCATCACCCCCCGCTGGGAGGAACCCTATGGCCTGGTCGTGGCCGAGGCCCTGGCCTGCGGCACGCCCGTCGCCGGCTTCTCGCGCGGCGCCCTGCCGGAGCTGACGGATGCCGCCACGGGCCGCCTCGCCCCCGCCGACGACGTCCGCGCGCTGGCCCGCGCCATTCCCGCCGCCGCCACCCTCTCGCGCGCCGATTGCCGGGCCCGCGCGGAAGCGATCTGCGATGCCCTCGCCATGGTGGACGCCTATGAGGCGCTGTATCGCCGGGAGATCGCCTGCGGGGCCGGCCGCCACGGCCTTGTCGGCGGCACCGTGTCGTGAGCGGCCCGCCCTGTGTCGTCTGCGTGCCGGCGCGGAACGAGGCGGAGGCGCTGCCGGATCTGGTGTCCGCGCTGGCCGGCCAGGACACGCCGGGGCGCCTTCGGGTCGTGGTGGCGGCGAACAACTGCACCGACGGCACGGCGGACCTCCTGCGCGCGCTGGCGGGGCGTACGCCACGCCTGTCGCTTCGCGTGCTCGAGATCACGCTGCCCACTGCGCGTGCCCGGGTCGGCGTGGCTCGTGGCCTCGCGATGGATGCGGGCGCGGCCTGGCTGCGGGAGGAGGGCGTGGCGGAGGGCGCGCTGATCAGCACGGATGCCGATGCCGTGCCGCCGCCCGGCTGGGTCTCCGCCCAGCTCGGCGCGCTCGCGCGGGGCGCCGAGGCCGTCGGCGGCGAGCTCCGGCTGCTGGAGCATCCGGACCGGCCTCTGCCGGCCTGGCTGACGGAGGCGCGCGCCCGCGTCGCGCGCTACTGGTCCGCCGTGCGCGGCCTGGCCCACCGGATCGACCCCCTGCCGCATGATCCGCCGCCCCGGCATGGCGACCATACCGGCGCCAGCCTGGCGGTCACGGCCGCCGCCTACCGTGCCGCGGGCGGCGTGCCGCCGCTGGAGAGGCAGGAGGATCTCGCCCTCGTCGCCGCCATCGAGCGGATGGGCGGCCGGCTGCGCCACGCGCCCGAGGCCTGGGTGCGGGTCTCGGCGCGCGAGGATGGCCGGGCGCCGGGCGGCATGGCCGAGGAGATGCGGAAATGGCGGCGCGTGGCCGAGGGCGCCGAGGCGCACCTCCTGCCCGACGCCGCCCATTGGCGGGCGGTGTTCCGCCGCCGCCGCGCCCTGCGCCAGGGCTTCATCGAAGGCCCCGGGGCGGTCGCCGCCCGGCTCGGGGCCGATCCCGCCCTGCTGGCGGCGGTCGCGCGGGAGAGCGTGAACGGGATCGCCTTCGTCGCGCGGGCCGAGCCCCTGCTGCCGCCGCTGGCGCCGCGCTGGGAGGCCATCGAGGCCGTCATTCCGGTGCTGGAGGCGATGGCCCTGGAGACACGGGCCGCATGACGGGGGCCGCATGATGGGGGCCGCATGAGGCCGATCGGCTACTACGTGCATCACCATGGCTTCGGCCACTGGCAACGCGCGGCCGCCCTGGCCCGCCTGCTGCGGCGGCCCTGCACCCTGCTCGGCACCTTCCCCGAAAGCGTCACGCGCGCGGCGCCCTGTCCGGTGGTGCCCTTGCCGGACGACGCGCCCACCGGCGCGGAACCGCCCGATCCCGGGGGCGTGCCGGGGCTGCATTACGCCCCGCTGGGGCATGACGGTCTCCGCCGGCGGGTCGCGCGGATGGCGGGCTGGATCGCCGAGGCCCGCCCGGCGCTGATGGTGGTGGATGTCTCGGTGGAGGTCGCGCTGCTGTCGCGGCTGATGTCCACGCCCTTCCTCTACGTTCGCCTGGCGGGGCTGCGGGACGATCCGCCGCACCTCGCCGCCTTCCGCGCGGCGGCGGCCCTGCTCGCCCCCTTTCCCCGCCCGCTGGAGGCGGAGGGGATGCCGGAGGGAATGCCGGAGGGAATGCCGCACTGGGTCCTGGACAGGACGTTCCATGCCGGCTTCCTGGCGGGGCCGTCGATCCGGCCCTCGGAGGGGGGCGGCATCCTCGCCGTCTTCGGGCGCGGCGGGAGCGGCGGTGACGCGGAGGCGCTGGCCCTGGCGGCGCGCGCCACGCCGCGGTGGCGATGGCGCGCCATCGGCCTGCTGCGCGGCGATGCGGCGCCGCCGCCCAATCTCGAGCTGCTGGGCTGGCGGGAGGACGCCCGGCCGCTGCTGGCCGGGGCGGATCTGGTCATCGGCGGCGCCGGGGACGGCCTGCTGGCCGAGGTCGCCGCGCTCGGCAAGCGCTTCCTGTGCCTGCCCGAGCCGCGGCCCTTCGGGGAACAGCACCACAAGGCCCGCCGCCTCGCCGCGCTGGGCGCCGCGGTGGTGCGGGAGGCCTGGCCGGCGGCGGAGGACTGGCCCGCGCTGCTCGCCCAGGCCATGGCGCTGGACCCGGGCCGCATCGCCGCGCTCCACGATCCCGGCGCCCTCGCGAGGTGCGCGGCCTTCATCGACGCGGAGGCGGATCGCGCCGCGCGCCCGGGTCAGTAGGCGCGCTCCGGCGGGCAGACGGCGGCCGCGATCTCCGCCGTGGAAGGCGGGCGCAGAACCACGATCCGGTCCGACGCGGCATAGGGCGCGATCAGCCCCCGCCGGTGGAAGGCGTCCAGCCAGCCCGTCATCGGCCAGAAGCCGTGCCGGTCCCGGAAGCGCCGGGCATTCGCGACGATGTCGGCGAAATGCTGCAGCGGCGGGTCGTACACCGTGTGGTGCTGGTGGAAGGCCAGGGTGCTGGCCGTGAACAGCAGGGGGAGGCCGGCCTCGCGCGCGCGGAAGGCGAGATCGGTGTCCTCCGCCCCGTAGCCGTCATAGGTCTCGTCGAAGCCGCCGAGGCGCAGGAAGGTGTCCCGCCGCACGGCGAAGGCCAGGGACCAGAACAGCCCCGCATTCGGCTCGGTCCGGAGGCCGCGCGGCGGAAAGGACCGGGCCTCGTGCCGCTGACCCAGCGCGCGCAGCCGCGCCTCGACCGGCCCGTCCCGCAGCGCGCCGGCGGGCAGGTAGAGGATCTCGCAGCAGATCAACGCCTCCTCCGCGGCGGCGTCGGCGGCCAGGCCGGCGACGAGGCTCGCGGCGGGAATGCAGTCCACGTCGAGGAAGATCAGGACCGGCGCCGTGGCCAGGGCCGCCGCGGCATTGCGCGCGCGGGCCAGCGGCAGGCCGGCCGAGGGCATCCGGTGGTGCCGGACGGGGAAGGGCAGCGGCGGGATCTCCAGGGCCGTGTCGCCGAGGTCCACGACGACACATTGCTCGGGGAGGCAGGTGTTGCGGGCCAGCCCGCCGAGGAGATGGCGGAGATGCCCTTCCCGCCCGCGGGCCATGGTCAGGACGCTGGCGGCGGGCAAGGGCATGGACCTTCCGTGGCGCGATGGCGCGCCCGGTAGCGCCCTGGCGGATCTGACGCGCGCGGCGCCGCCCCGTCAAGCGGACCGCCGCGGCGCGGTAACGGTTCAGCTCGGCCGACACCTGGCCTCCGGGCACGGTTGTTCATGCCGGGGCGCGAAACAGGGCGGCCTTCCGGCGATTCGGGCTTGAGTCGTCACTGCGGGGCGGGGAAGCTGGTCCGGCGGCGGTCGGGGCGGGATGCGAGCGGAACCCTCGCGCCGCGCCTGTCCGCGCGTCTGGAGGCCGGCCCGAACCATGATGATGACCGACCCATCGACCGAGGACATCCTCCTGCGCCTTGGCGGCGCGGCCGGGCTCGGCATGCTGCTCGGCCTGGATTGGGAGCGGCGCGGCTTCGACGCGGGCATCCGCACGCATGGCCTGATCGCCCTCAGCGCGGCGCTGCTGATGCTCTCCGCGACCTCCATCGCCGCGACAGTGCTGCAGAGCGGTGGAGAATCGGATCCGCTGCGGATCGCGCAGGGCCTGTTCCAGGCCCTCGGCTTCATCGGCGCGGGCATGGTCTTCGCCTGGCGGGAGGAGGTGCGCAACCTGACCAGCGCCAGCAGCCTCGTGCTCACCGGCGCCATCGGCATGAGCTGCGGCGCGGGACACTGGCGCATGGCGTTGATCGCCGCCGGGTTGGGGCTCATCCTGATGGTCATGGTCCGGCTTGGCACCCGCCATCTGCCGGGCCGCGACAGGGCGGAGGGGGAATGACGCCCTGTGGCATGACACCCTGCGGGGCGGCATCCTGTGGCATGGTGCCGGTGACGGCCACGCCAGGCGCCGCCGTCCTCACGGCCAGCGTGCCGCCGCCCGCGTCGTGATCCGGGGAGTCTCCGATCGCATGACCCCGCCTGCCCCTGCGCATCCCGAGGAGATGAGGGCCAGCCTTCATCTGGACCTGGGCCATGGCAGGCTGCTGACCGCCACCGCCCGCGCGACACCGGCCGGGCTGATCGCCGCCGCGATCCTGGTCTCATCGGTCCTGCTGTCGGCGGCGGTCCTGCGGCGGATATCGTACAGGGCACGCTGAAGGGCATGCCGGCCCGCCGGCACCGCGGGCCCCCGGGATGACGGCGGCCGGAAAGCCTATGCCTGCCCCGTGATCGGCATCATGGCATGCCGGTCCACCGTCCTGCGGGCGTCGGCCAGGACCTCCGCCAGTTTGGCGGGCATCGGCGTCGTCAGGACGGCGACCTTATGGCCACTCCGGACATCGGCCGGCGGATAGACATGAACCGCCCAGCCGGTATCCCCATACTCGCGGATCTCCAGAGGATAGCGTCGGTAATACTTCAGTTCGCGGTAGGCCATGTCCGAAGCCCTAGACAAGTTTCGCGCTTGTCTAGTGCCCCGTGACGGGGGAAGTCCACGCCCCCTGAGTTGCATGCAGAACTGTCATTCAACCGAAGCCCCGGCGCGGGGGCCCCGATGCCCAGGGCGCGCGCGGCCTCAGGCCCGTTTGCGGCGGGCCGGCGCGGCCTTGTCTCCGGCGGGCGCCTTGCGCTTCGCCTTGCCGCGCGAGGGCCTCGTGCCCTTCAGGCTGGCGCGCAGGGCGGCCATCAGATCCACGACATTGTCCCGCCCTTCCGTCTCGTCCTCCACCTCCGGCGTGATGGTCTTCCCCTGGCGCCGCTCCTCGATCACCTCCCGCAGCCGCGCCTCGTACCGGTCCTCCGTGTCGGCCGGGTCGAAGGTGCCGGCCTGCCGGGCGATGAGCTGCCTCGCCAGCTTCACCATCTCCGCGTCGGGCGCGCCCCGGGGCACCTCGGCGAAGGCCTCCTCCGCATCCCGGAGGTCGCCCTCCTCCTGCAGCGTGTGCAGCACCAGCCCGCGTTCGAGCGGCAGGATGGCCACCGCCCTCTCCCGCCGGAACAGCACCAGCCGGGACAGCGCCATCATGTCGCTCCGGCGCAGGGCTTCCCGCAGCACGGCGTAGACATCCGCCGCCTCGTCCTCCTGCGGCACGAGATAGTAGGAATTCTCGAAATGGAGCGGCGTGATGCTGCCCGATTTGACGAACTTGGCGATGGTGAGCGTTCGGCTGCTCTCCACGCGGGCGCTCTCGAAATCCTCCTCCGTGAGCAGGACATATTCCCCCTTGGCCACCTCGTAGCCATGCACCAGGGCGGCGCGCTCCACCGCCTTCCCCGTCTCCGCATCGACGGTGCGATTGCGGATGCGATGGCCGGTCTTCGGATTGATCAGGTTGAAGTGCAGGTTGTTGCGCTCCTGGCGCGCCGGCAGCAGGGCGACGCGGCAGGACACCAGCGCCAGGCGCAGCGTCCCGCGCCAGATCGGACGGGCCTTCATGCCACTCCGCCTTTCCGGGCGGCCCCGCGCCGGAACACCGGCAGGGGGCGGGCCGCCGCCTCATGGCCCGCCCAGGGATCCTTGCTCAGACGCGCCGGCGCCGTCCGCAGGGTGAAGGCCTTCGGGTCCAGCCCCGGCGCCACCTCCTGCCAGCCCAGGGGCATCGAGACGGGCGCGCCGGGCCGCGCGCGGGGAGACCAGGCGGAGACCGCCGTCGCAGTCCGGTCGTTGCGCAGGTAGTCGAGGAAGATGCGGCCCTTGCGCGCCTTCCGGGCGAGGTTGGTGGTGTAGAGGCGGGGCTGGTCCTCGGCCATCAGGGCGCAGAGGGCCTGGCAGAAATCCCGCGCCTCCGGCCATCCCGCGCGGGGCCGCAGGGGCACGACCAGATGCAGGCCCTTGCCGCCCGTGGTCTTGGCGAAGGCGACGAGGCCGAGGGCCTCCAGCCTCTCGCGCAGCGCCAGCGCCGCGTCGATCACGGCGCCGAAGTCGAGACCCTCATCCGGATCGAGGTCGAAGACCAGCCGGTCCGGCCGCTCGGTATCGTCGGCCCGGGCCCCGCCCGGATGGATCTCCAGCACCCCGGCCTGGGCCAGGGCCACCAGCCCCTCCACGCTGTCCACCGCCAGGTAGGGATCCTCCTCCCCGGCCAGCGGCACCCGCGCCAGCAGGGCGGAGGTGCCGCGCCCCGGATGGCGCTGCAGGAAGCGGGGGCCGGCGATCCCGTCGGGGCAGCGCAGCAGGGCCACCATCCGGCCGCCGGCATAGGCGAGCAGGCGCGGCGCCACCGCCGCGTAGTACTGCGCGAGGTCGTGCTTGGTGATGCGCTCCTCCGGCCAGAGCAGCTTGTCCGGATGGCTCAGCCGCACCCCCGACACGGTATGGGCGCCGCCCCCGGCCGGCCGGCGCGCACCCGGCTCCGGCGGCGGATCCTGCCCGGCGATCGGGCCGGGTGGTGTCACGCTGTCCGCCGGCTTGTCCTCCCGCACCCCCTTGAACGAGGCCTGGCGGATCCGCCCCTCCCCGGTCCAGCCGGCATAATCCACCTCCGCCACCAGCCGGGGCTCCACCCAATGGGCGCGCCGCCGGTCCGACGGATCGGCCGCCGTCGCGAAGGGCGAGGTCTTTCGCGCCAGGGGCCTGAGCTGCCGCGCCAGGGCCCGCGCCCGCTGGCCCGAGATGCCCGAGCCCACCCGGCCGAGATAGATCAGCTTCCCGTCCCGCCATGCCCCCAGCAGCAGGGTCATGTTGCCCTTGGGCCCGGTGCCGTGGCCGCCGATGACGAATTCATCGTTGCCGCGGCACTTGGTCTTCACCCAGTCCTCGCCGCGCCCGGCGCGGTAGGGCGCCTCCGCCCGCTTGGAGACGATGCCCTCCAGCCCCATCCGGCAGGCCGAGTCGAGCATGGCCCGGCCCGGCGCCGTGAAGTGCTCCACATAGCCGATCGCCGCCGGCGCCTGGCGCAGCAGCGTCTCCAGCGCCGCCTTGCGCCGCAGCAGGGGCTCCTCCCGCATGTCCCGGCCGCCGAGGCCGAGCAGGTCGAAGGCCATGTACCGCAGCGTGCCGCCCCGTCCCGCCTCCATGGCGGCCAGCAGCGCGGCGAAGTCCGGATGGCCATCCTTGTCGGGGGCGATCAGCTCGCCATCCAGGATGGCGTCGGGCAGGCGGGCCAGGGCCTCGGCGGTGTCGGGGAAGCGCGACGTCCAGTCCAGCCCGTTGCGGGTCAGCAGCCGTGCCCGGCCGCCGGCGATCTGTGCCTGCAGCCGGTAGCCGTCCAGCTTCACCTCATGCACCCAGCCCTCGCCGGCCGGGGCCGCGGCGGCGGCGGCGCAGAGCTGCGGCGGCAGGAAGCCGGCCGGAGCATCGGCGCCCGTGTCGGCGCGGGGCCTCGGCTTCGGCGCCGGCTTCGCCGTTCCGGCGATCTCCTCGAGGCTGCGGCCCGAGCTGACCGAGCGGGTCTCCCGCCGCAGCAGGGCATCGCCCTCGCCGGGGCGGGCCTCCTCGTCGCGCTCCTTGATCAGCAGCCATTGCGGCGCCTTCTCGCCCTTGCGCGGACGCATGCGGACCAGGGTCCAGCCGCCCCGCAGCCGCTCGCCCTCCAGGCGGAACTTCAGCTTGCCCTCCGCCAGCGCCGCCTCCGGGTCGGCATCCTCGCCGCGCCAGCGGCCCCGGTCCCAGAGCATCACGGTGCCGCCGCCATACTGGCCCGGCGGGATGGTGCCCTCGAAGCCGCCATAGTCCAGCGGATGATCCTCCACCTGCACGGCGAGGCGCTTGTCCGCCGGGTCCAGGCTCGGCCCGCGCGTCACGGCCCAGCTTTTCAGCGTGCCGCCCAGCTCCAGGCGGAAGTCGTAATGCAGGCGGGTGGCATCATGCTTCTGCACCACGAAGCGGTGCGCCGCGCGGCGGCGCGGAGCCTTTTCGCCGGCGGGCTCGGCGGTGCGGGTGAAGTCGCGGCGGGCGCGGTAGCGGCCGAGCGAGGCGTCCTGGTCCCGGGCGGGCATGGCCTGTCCCTCCGACGCCGCACGGCGGCGCCTTCATCGGAGGGGAAAAGCCGGCGCGGGATGGGTGGTTTCCTCGGCGCCGCCGGGCGGGCGCCAGGCCCCGCGCCCCGCCGCTCCGGCGCAGGCCCGGACGAAGCGGATCACGACATTGCCGCAGCCGGCCACATCAGCGATGGCGGGGCCGGCCGCGGTCTCGACGGTCGCGACACCCGCCCCCGCCAGCATGGCCCGCGCCGCCGCCAGGTCCCGGACCGCCACGTCGATCGCCGCGCCGCCGGGCTCGCCCGGCGTCAGCCGGGGCATCGGCGTGGCGCCGAACGCCGCCGGCCAGTCGGCCGGGCGCAGCACGCGGAAATGGCCCTGGCCCGTGGGGAATTCCGTGGGGAACTCCGTGGGGGATTCCGTGGGGAATTCCGCCGCGAACGCCGCCGGCCCGCCGCCGAACATGCGCCCCAGCCGCGCGCATACGGGCGCCGGGTCCTCCGCCAGATAGGTCACGGCGGCGACATGGGTGGCGCCATTGGCGTGCCGCATCCAGTCGGGCACCCAGAGCAGGTGCGGCTTGTGCTGCTGCGCCAGGAAGTGGGAGACGCGCGGCAGGGCCGGGTCCAGCAGGATCTGCAGCGACACCACCGCCTCGTCCCAGTCCAGGCCCGGCGGCTTCACCTTGCGGCGGAAGTCGATGCGTCCCTGCGTGGCGATGCCGCGCCCCGCCATGGCGGGGCCGTCGCCGGACACGTCCCGGCTGTGCAGCGCGACCAGTGCCATGCCCTCGCGCTCGGCCAGCGCATCGCGCATGTGCCGGCCGAAGCGGAAGCCGCCGGCCTCCAGGCCGTCGATCAGGCTCTCGTCGTAGATCCCCATCAGCTCCAGCGCCGACCGCTCCAGCACGGCCAGCGCGGTGCTGGTTCCCCAGGGGTGCCGGCCCACCGGCGTGACGGTGAAGCCGAGGCGCGCGTAGAAGGCCCGCCCCGCCTTGATGTCGCGCATCAGGATCAGCGGATGGTCGATGCCGGGAAGCGGGACGGTCGCGCGGCTCATGGTGTCTCCCCGAGGCCGTAAGGGTGGCGGTGACGCGGCTTCGGCCGGGCCGGATGGCCGGCGACGGTGGTGCGCGGCGGCACGTCGGACAGGACCACGGACCCGGCGGCGACCACGGCGAAGGCCCCGACCTCGATATTGCCGAGCAGGGTGGCCCCGGCCCCCAGCACCGCCCCCCGCCGGATCTTCGGATGCCGGTCGGCGCCGGCCTGCATCAGGGTCGAGCCCAGGGTGACGCCGTGCCAGAGGCTGACGTCATCCTCGATCACCGCCGTCTCGCCCACCACAAGGCCGAGGCCATGGTCGAGGAAGATGCCGCATCCGATGCGGGCGGCAGGATGGATGTCGCAACCGAGGTAGCCCGCCGCGCTGCGGACCGCCATCGCCAGCGCGGGCTGGCCGCCGGTCCAGAGGCGATGCGCCAGGCGGTGCGACGCCAGCATCTGGAAGCCGCGGTGGCCGACCCAGGTGCCGAGCAGCCCGGACGGCTCGAAGTTGCGCGCGGTGATGGCCTCGAGATCCGACAGCACCGCCGCCGCGTCCGCCTCGGTCAGCGTGGCGGCGGCGAGCGGCCCGGCCTCCAGCCAGAGCGGCGGCAGCAGTCGGCCGAGCAGGGCGGCGATGCCGGCGACCGGCGTCGCCGCCCCAGCGGTGACGGCCAGCGCCGCCGCCAGGGGCGCGGGCGCCTGGCCGGCCTGGGCCGCGAGCCGCCGCCAGGTGGCCTCAGCCGACATAGCCGAAGGCGACGCCCGGCTGCGCGGCGGTCTCCACCCAGACGCTCTTGGTCTGGGTATAGGCCATCAGCGCCTCCCGCCCCGAGGAGCGGCCGAAGCCGGAGCGGCCGAAGCCGCCGAAGGGCGAGGCGACATGGATGGTCTTGTAGCCGTTCACCCAGAAGGTGCCGGCGCGCACCCCGGCGGCGACGCGGTGCGCCCGGCCGACATCCCCCGTCCAGACCGCACCCGCCAGGCCGTAGGGCGTGGCATTGGCCAGGGCCACCGCCTCCTCCTCCGTGTCGAAGGGCAGCACGGCGAGCACCGGGCCGAAGACCTCCTCGCGGGCGATGGCGGCATCGGCCGCCACGCCGTCGAGGATGGTGGGCGCGAAGAAGAAGCCGCCCGTCTCCCGCAGCGCCGGCGGGCAGCCCCCGCCGGCGGCGATGCGGCCGCCCGCCGCGGCGGCCTCGGCCACCATCGCGGCGATCCTGTCGTGCTGGCGGCGGTTGTTGATCGGGCCGATCTGCGTCGCCGGATCGGCCGGCGGGCCAACCGGGATGTGCCGCGCCGCGACCGCCAGGCGCTCGACCAGCGCGGCGTGCACGGCGCGCTGCACCAGCAGGCGCGAGCCGGCGACGCAGCTCTGCCCGGCGCCGCCGAAGATCGCCGCCTGCGCGCCGATCGCGGCGCGGTCGAGATCGGCATCGGCGAAGACGATATTGGCCGACTTGCCGCCCAGCTCCAGCAGGCTGGGGACGATGTTGCGCGCCGCCGCGGCGGCGATCTCCGCCCCCGCCCCCGCGGAGCCGACGAAGACCACGAGCCGCGTCCCGCGATGCGCGACCGCCGCCGCCCCGGTGGTGGGCCCGGCGCCCGCCAGCACGTTGACCAGGCCCTTCGGCATCCCCTCGGCGGTGTTGCAGAGCCAGCCCAGCGCCAGGGAGGTGAGCGGCGTCAGCTCGGAAGGCTTCAGCACCACGGCGTTGCCGGCGCAGATGGCCGGGGCGATCTGCCAGCCGGCGGTGAAGACCGGCGCGTTCCAGGGGGTGATCTGCACCACCGTGCCGAAGGGCTCGTGCCGCGTGTAGTTCAGGTGGCTGGTCGGGACCGGGATGACCTCGCCATGCAGCTTGTCGCACCAGCCGGCATAGTATTCGAACATCTCCGCGACCTTGGCGACCTCGCCGCGCGTGTCACGGATCGGCTTGCCGGCGGAGAGCGTCTCCAGCTCGGCCAGGGCCTCGGCCTGCTGCCGCACCAGGCGCGCCACCTCCCACATCGCGCGGCCGCGCGCCGCGGCGGTCATGCCCCACCACTGGCGCTGCGCCTGGGCGGCCGCCTGCATGGCGGCCTCGACCACCTCGCCGCCGGCATCCGCGTAGGAGAGGAGCGGGCGGCCATCGGCGGGGTTGACCAGCTCCAGCGCCGCGCCACCGCCCGGCAGCACCGCGCCGCCGACGACGCTGCCGGCCGCGCCACCGGGCAGGAGGCCGTCCAGCAGCGCGGCGACGCGGGGGGCGGCCTGGCTCGGAAGGGTCGCGTCAGTCATCCTGGCTCTCATCCTGGCTCTCATCCTGGCTCTCTGGGATCTCACGGTAATCGGCCATGCGGGTGAAGTCGGCGCTGTCGGGAAGGCGGTCCGCGGCATCGCGCCAGATCCGGGCGACATGCTCCGAGAGCGGCAGGTCGAGCCCGGTCTCGGCGGCCAGCTCCAGGGCGAGGCGGACGTCCTTGCGCATCAGCCCGGCGGAGAAGCCGCTGTCGAAGGTGCCGGGCAGCACCCAGCGCGGCAGCATCACCTCGCTGACGGCGCTGCGGCCCGTGGCGGTGTTGACCACGGCGACCGCCTCCGCGGCCGAGAGGCCGGCGGCCTCGGACAGGCGCATCGCCTCGCCCGTGGTGACGAGATGCGCCGCGACCAGGAGATTGTTCACCAGCTTGACGATATTGCCGGCCCCCGACGGCCCGACATGCGGCGCCCGCGCCGACATCGCCTCCAGCACCGGCCGCGCCAGCGCGTAGTCCTCCGCCGCGCCGCCGATCATCATGGTCAGCGTGCCGGCGGCGGCGCCGGACGGGCCGCCGCTGACCGGCGCGTCCAGCAGGCCGTGCCCCGCCGCCGCGAGCTGCGCGGCCAGGCGCCGGCTGGTGCCGGGGTCGGAGGTCGAGGTGTCGATCACCACCACCTTGCGGTCCCGCCGGTCCAGCAGCCCGCCGGGCGCGGTCACCACCGCCTCGACGTCGCGCGCCAGCGGCAGGGAGAAGACCAGCGCGTCGGCGCCGGCCAGCACCTCGGCCAGCGTGGCGGAGACGGCGATGCCGGCGCCGGCGGCCAGCGCGCGCCGCGCCGGGCTGATGTCGTGACCCCGCACGGCGAAGCCCTTGCCGGCGAGGGTGGTGGCCATGGCCAGGCCCATATTGCCGAGCCCCACCACGCCCAGGGTTGCGATCTGCTGAGACATGCGGCCCTCCTGGCCCAGGACGTTACAGAGACGACCCGTCATCACAATCAGAACATTCCGTACATCCCGTGCTGATTCCGGCAACACCCGACCGGAGCCTGGCCCCGCCTCAGCCCCCCTGCCGGAACGCCACCATCCGCCCGGCCAGCCAGTCGATCAGTCGCGCGGCCGCCTCGGGCATGCGGCGCCCCGCCCGCACCAGGAGATGCGCGCGCGCCTCGGAGAGCATGGCGTCGCTGAGCGGCAGGGCCGCCAGGCTGGCATCGCGCAGTTCCGCCGCGACGGTGAAGGGCGGCAGGAAGGCATAGCCCATCCCGGCCATGACGAAGCGGCGGTGCAGCCCGAAGGAGGCGCTCTCCAGCCGGGGCACCAGCCGGAAGTCGCCATCGGCCTCGACGCGGGCGAGCAGTCGCCGCACGCCGTGATCGGCCGGCAGCAGCGCGACCGGCTCGGCGGCGAAGCCGCGCAGCGGCAGGGGAGCGCCGGCGAGGGCCAGCGGATGCCGGGGCGGCAGGATGGCCTGCAGCGGCTGGTTGGCGGAGAGCAGGCTGCGCACCTCGGCATGGGAGGGCGGCGTATAGGCCAGGCCGATATCCGCCTCGCCCTGCGCCAGCGCCGCCAGGATGCCGTCGCTGGTGGCCGTGGAGACGCGGAAGGCGATGCCGGGATGGGCGGCCGAGAAGCCGGCCAGGCCATGATCCATCAGGTCGGCCAGGAAGCCGGCGCCGCAGCAGAGCCGCACCGTGCCCTGTTGCGCGCCCTGCAGGAGGCGCAGCCGGTCCCGCAACAGGTCCAGCTCATCCATCTGGCGCTGGGCGTGGTCGACGAGGATGCGCCCGGCCTCGGTGACGACGACACCGCGCGGCAGGCGCTCCAACAGCGGCTGGCCACACTCCGCCTCCAGCTCCATGATCTGCCGGCTGATGGCCGAGGCCGCGACATTCAGCCGCGCGGCCGCGCCGCGCACGGAACCGGCCCGCACGACCGCCAGGAAATACCGCAGGGCCCGGCCATTCATCACCTCCGCAGGGTGCCGGCGGGGCATGGCGCTGGCAAGCGGCGCCGCCCGGCGACGCCGCGCTCCCCCCGGTCCGCGAAGGGCCGGGATATGCGACACTGGCCGGACGCCACGCCATCCGGAGGACAGCGGCCATGAGGATTCTCGTACTGGGTGCCGGCGGCACGGGGGGCTACTTCGGCGGCAGGCTGGCGGCGGCCGGGGCGGATGTGACCTTCCTCGTCCGGGAGCGCCGCCTCACGCAGCTACAGCGCGACGGCCTGCGGATCGAGAGCCCGCTCGGCGACGCGACCGTCCCGGTCAGGGCCGTGCCGCGGCCGGAGCCGGGCCGGCGCTACGACCTGCTCCTGCTCACCTGCAAGGCCTACGACCTGGCCGATGCCATGGCCTCGATCGGGGCGGCGATGGAGGGCGGCGCCGCGGTCCTGCCGATCCTCAACGGCATCGCCCATCTCCAGCGGCTGAACGAGCGCTTCGGCGCCGGCCATGTCCTGGGCGGGACCGCGAAGATCCAGGCGACGCTGGGGCCGGACGGCGTCATCCGGCACCTGAACGACTGGTGCAGCCTGACCTTCGGCGAGCAGGACGGCGCCGGAACCGCGCGGTGCCGGGCGCTCCTGGACGCCTTCGCCGGCACCGGCGTCGATGCCCGGCTGTCGGGAGACATCCGGCGCGAGCTCTGGCTCAAGCTCGTCCATCTCGCCACGGTCGCCGCGCTCACCGTGGTCCTGCGCGCGAATGTCGGCGAGATCGTCCGCACGCCCGAGGGCGGGGCGCTGTTCCAGCGGCTTCTCGACCTCCATGCCGGGATCGCGGCCCGGGAAGGCTTTCCGCCGGACGAGGCCTTCCTCGCCTCCTACCGCGCGCTGTTCTCCGACCCCGCCTCGACCTATGAGGCCTCCCTCCTCCGGGACCTCGAGCAGGGGCGGCCCATCGAGGGGGATCACATCCTGGGCTTCATGCTGGAGCGGTGCCGCGCCCACGGCCTGCCGGACGAGATCCTGTCCCTCGCCTGGACCCACGCCCGGGCCTATGAGCAGCGGCGCGCCGCCGGACGCCTGCCGGGCGCGGCCTGACCGGCCCTCCCCGCCCGCCGGGGCGGAGGGCGGGCGGGCGGCTCCTCGCCGCGGCGGGCACCAGGCTAGTTCACCACGATCCCCGCCGCGCGCACCACGGGCTCCCACTTCTCCATCTCCGCCTTGAGCCAGGCGGCGGCGTCCTCCGGCGTGCCGCCGGGGCGGGGCTGGACGGACAGCTCGGCGAAGCGCTGCTGCAGGGCATCGGAGCGCAGGACGGCGTTGATCGCCTCGTTCAGGCGCGTCACCACCGCCGCCGGCGTGCCGGCGGGCGCGAGGACCATGTGCCAGGTGTAGGCCTCGTAGCCGGGCATCCCGGCCTCCGCGAAGGTGGGAACATCCGGCAGCTGGGGCAGGCGCCGGTCGCCGCTCACCGCCAGGCCCCGGGTGGCGCCGCTGCGCACGCTCTCGATCCCGTCCGAGGCGACGTTCAGGAACATGGTCAGATTGCCGTTGAGCAGGTCCGGCATGGCCGGGGCGGAGCCGCGATAGGGGATGTGGTTGACCCTCAGCTGGCCGGCCTGCCGCAGGAACAGCTCCGTCGCCAGATGCACCGCCCCGCCATTGCCGGAGCTGCCGTAGTTGAACTGCCCCGGCTTGTCGCGGAAGAGCGCCACCAGCTCCGGCAGGGTGCGGGCCGGAACATCCCTGTTCACCATCAGCAGCATCGGCACCGTGCCCACCAGGGCGACCGGCCTGAAGTCCGCCACGGGATCGAAGCTGAGATTGTGGAAGAGCGCGCGCAGCACGGCATGGGCGATGGTGTTGTAGAGCAGCGTGTGGCCATCGCGCGGGGCCCTGGCGACGGCCTCGGTGCCGACCACGACGCCCGAGCCCGTCCGGTTCTCCACCACCACGCGCTGGGGGAGCTGGCTTCCCAGAGCCTCGGCCACCAGCCGGGCCGCGACATCGGTGGGACCGCCGGCGGCGAAGGGGCAGATGAGGCGGATGGGCTGGTCGGGCCAGGCGGCGGCGGCCTGCCCCGGCCAGGCGGCCGGCAGGCCGGCCGCGGCGGACAGTCGCAGCAGGTCGCGGCGAGGAAACTTGGACATCGTGCTCTCCCTGGTGATGGAGCGCGCGACCGGCCCGGGATCTCTGCCCCGTGGGCGGCGGCGCCCTTCTGGCGTTCCACGCAGGCCGGAGGGACCTGGCGTGGCGCGTGAAAGGTTCGCCCAGACGGCCGCCATCTGCAAACCTTCATGGACGGGCCGGGCGGGTGTCGGCCCGGCCCGCCGGGCGAGGGTCCGGTATAGTATTTCCCTCGCGCGGCGCGGCTTGCTATCCTCGCCGCATGCCCGCCCGCTCCCCCGCCCTGGCCCTGATCACGCGTCCTTCCCGCCACCCCGGCGAGGCGGCACCGTCGCCGGCCGCCATCGGGCGGACCGGGGCGGCCGGTCGCTCCTGACCCTGTTCACGAGGCGAGGCCCCGCCCCGACGCATCGGCGCCGTGCCGGCTTCCGGTGCATGACTGACTGAAGGCAGCCGAGCGCGATGGATGACAGGATTCAGGCTCCCGGCTGGACCGAGGCCGACCGGCTTGCGGCTCTCGACCGTTACGGCATTCTCGACACGCCCCGCGAGCAGGACTTCGACGATCTCGTCCGCGTGGCCTCCACCCTGCTGGAGGCGCCCATCGCCGCGGTGAACCTGATCGCGCGGGACCGCCAGTGGTTCAAGGCCGAGGTCGGCCTCGACATGCGCGAGATGCCGCTCGACAACGCGATCTGCGCCCGGGTCATGCTTCAGCCCGGCGAGATGGTCATTCCCGATCTGCGGGAGGATGCCCGCTTCCGCTGCAACCCGCTGGTCACCGCGGAGCCGGGGCTGCGCTTCTATGCCGGCGCCCTGCTGGAAACACCGGAGGGGCTGCCCCTCGGCACCCTCTGCGTGCTCGACACGGCGCCGCGCCCCGGCGGGCTGACGCCCCAGCAGCACTTCGTGCTCAGGACGCTGGCGCGGCAGGTCATGAGCCAGCTGAACCTCCGCCGCAGCCTGGCGCAGCAGGAGTTCCTGCGGGCCGAGCAGGCCCGCTCCGAGGCCCTGCGGCGGCAGGTGCTGAACAGCGCGACGGACTTCGCCATCATCAGCCTCGACCTCGCGCGCCGGGTGACCGGCTGGAACACCGGCGCCGTGAACATCCTGGGCTGGAGCGAGGCCGAGATGCTCGGCCGCTCCGCGGATCTGATCTTCGTGCCGGAGGAGCAGGCCGCCGGCCTCCCGGACGCCGAGGTGGCGCTCGCCGTCCGGAACGGCCAGGCCTCCAACGAGCGCTGGTACCAGCGCAAGGACGGCTCCCGCTTCTGGGGCTCGGGCGAGATGATGCTGCTCCGGGACGAGCGGGGCGCGCACACCGGCTACCTCAAGGTGTTGCGCAACCGCACGGAGCAGCATCTGGCCGGACAGGCCCTGGAGGTCGTCAACGAACGCTTCCGGCTGGCGCAGCGGGCGACGCGGGACGCGATCTGGGACTGGAGCTTCGAGGACGATCGCGTCCTCTGGAACGAGGCCCTCGAAGAGGCCTACGGATGGCGGCCCGAGCAGGTCGAGCCGACCGGCGGCTGGTGGCTCTCCCACATCCATCCCGAGGACCGGGACCGGATCGACCGGGAGATTCACGCCGCGATCGACAGCACCGGGACGAGCTGGTCCGGCGAGTACCGGTTCCTTCGCGCCGATGGCAGCTATGCCGAGGTGCTGGACCGCGGCTACGTCATCCGCGCGCCCGGCGGCCAGGCCATCCGGATGATCGGCGCCATGCTCGACATCAGCGAGCGGCAGCGCACCAGGGCGGCGCTGCAGAAGGCCGACGACCGCCTGCGCCTGGCGACCAGCGCCGCCGGGATCGGTACCTTCGACTATCACATCCCCTCCGGCGAGCTGACCTGGGACGACCGCTGCCGCGCGCTGTTCGGCCTGCCGCCCGGCGCGTCCGTCAGCTATGAGGACACCTTCGTGGCCGGGCTGCATCCGGAGGACCGGGCGCGGGCGGAGCAGGCGGTGCGGCAATCCATGGACCCCGCCGGATCGGGGCATTTCGCCGCCGAGTATCGCACCATCGGCCTGCAGGACGGGATCGAGCGCTGGGTCTCGGCGCAGGGCGAGACCCATTTCGAGAACGGGAGACCGGCGCGGCTGGTCGGGACCGTGCTCGATATCACCGACCGCAAGCGATCCGAGGCAGCGCTGCGCGAAAGCGAGACGCGCTACCAGACCCTGTTCAACTCGATGGATGAAGGCTTCTGCATCATCGAGTTCATCGACGGGCCGCACGGCCCCCTGAGCGACTACGTCCATGTCGAGGCCAATGCCGGGTATGAGCGGCACACCGGCATTCCAGACATCGTCGGCAAGACCATCCGCGGCCTCGCGCCGCAGGAGGCGGAGGGCTGGCTCGAACTCTACGGCAGCGTGCTGCGCACCGGCCGGCCCATCCGCTTCGAGCGGTATTTCGCCGCGGCGGGGCGCCATATCGAGGTTTCGTCCGCCCGTGTCGAGCAGGCGAGCCGGCCACAGGTCTCGGTGCTGTTCCGCGACGTGACGGCCCGCAAGCAGGCGGAGGCGGCGCTGCGCGAAAGCGAGGCCCTGGCGCGGGAGAACATCCAGCGCGTGCAGCTCGCGCTGGCAGCGGGCGCCATCATCGGCACCTGGCTCTGGGACCTGCCCACCGACCGCTTCACGGTGGACGAGGCCTTCGCCCGCAGCTTCGGCCTCGATCCCGCGCTCGGGCATATCGGCCTCAGCCTCCAGCAGGTCGTCGCGACCGTCCATCCCGATGACAAGCCCGGCCTCGTCGCCGCGATCAACACGGCGATCGCCCGTGGCGGCGCCTATGCCCACCAGTACCGGGTGCGCCGCGCCGATGGGCGGTATCACTGGATCGAGGCCAATGGCCGTGTCGACCATGCGCCGGACGGCACGCCGCTGAGCTTCCCCGGCGTGCTGATCGGCGTGGAGGAACGGCGCGCCGTGGAGGCGGAGCGCGACCGCGCCGCCGCGGCGCTGCGCGCCCTCAACGAGACGCTGGAGCAGCGCATCGCCGAGCGGACGGCCGAGCTGCTGCAGGCGGAGGAGCAGCTGCGCCAGAGCCAGAAGATGGAGGCCGTCGGCCAGCTGACCGGCGGCCTCGCCCATGACTTCAACAACCTCCTGACCGGCATCACCGGCAGCCTGGAGTTGCTGCGCGCCCGCGTGGCGCAGGGCCGGGTGACGGACATGGATCGCTATGTCGCGGCGGCGCAGGGAGCGGCGACGCGCGCGGCCTCGCTGACGCACCGCCTGCTCGCCTTCTCCCGCCGGCAGACGCTGGACCCCCGGCCGACGGATGTGAACAGGCTGGTCACCGGGATGGAGGAGCTGATCCGCCGCACGGTCGGGCCGGCGATCGAGGTCGAGGTGGTGGGGGCCGGCGGCCTCTGGCCCACGCGGGTGGATCCGCCGCAGCTCGAGAACGCGCTGCTCAACCTCTGCATCAACGCGCGCGATGCCATGCCGCGCGGCGGACGCCTGACCATCGAGACCGCCAACCGCTGGCTCGACAGCCGCACCGCGCGGGACCGCGACCTCGGGCCCGGGCAGTACATCTCGCTCTGCGTGTCCGATACCGGCACGGGCATGACCCCGGATGTGGTGGCCAAGGCCTTCGATCCGTTCTTCACCACCAAGCCGCTGGGCCAGGGCACCGGGCTCGGCCTTTCCATGATCTACGGCTTCGCCAGGCAGTCCGGCGGGCAGACGCGCATCTATTCGGAGCCCGGCCAGGGCACGATGGTGTGCCTGTACCTGCCGCGGCACCTGGGCGAGGCGGAGCCGCCGGAGGCGCTGCCTGAGCTGGCCGACGCCCCCCGGGCGGGGCTGGGCGAGACCGTCCTGGTGGTGGATGACGAGCCGACCGTCCGGATGCTGGTGATGGAGGTGCTGGAGGAGCTGGGCTATGCCGCCATCGAGGCGGGAGACAGCGCCACGGGCCTCAAGGTGCTGCAATCCGATGTCCGCATCGACCTGCTGGTGACCGATGTCGGACTGCCCGGCGGCATGAACGGGCGGCAGATGGCCGATGCCGCCCGCCTTAGCCGCCCCGACCTGCAGGTGCTGTTCATCACCGGCTATGCCGAGAACGCCGTGGTGGGCGACGGGCACCTCGACCCCGGCATGCATGTGATGACCAAGCCCTTCACCATGGAGGACCTGGCCGGCCGGATCCGAAGGCTGATCACCGACAAGGCTTCGTAAGGGACAGGGCGGCGGCCCTATCCCTCCCGGTCCGCCAGGCAGGTCCGCATGGCCTCGCCGATCCGGGCCTCGGACAGCCGGCCGATCTCCGCGATGAACACGATCCGGCTGCGGGGAGCCTCCCCGGCCGTCCCGCCCGCCAGCGGCGCCAGGGTGGCGCGGCCGCCGGCCAGCTGGAACAGAAGCCGCCGCCCGGGCTGTTCCACCGCCTCGAAGATTCCCTTGGCGCGCGCCAGCCCGGGCGCCAGCCGCCCGATGGCCGCCTGGAAACGGGACAGCGAGAGGGGTGCCTCGGCGGTCCAGCTCAGTGTCTCGAACCGGTCGGCCTGCGGGCGGCGGCGGCCCGGCTCGCGCGGCACCGGCGGGCGGGCCGGGTCGTCCGGCAGCACCAGGGGCAGCGGCACCTGCCCGTCCGGCGCCTCCACCAGCGTCGCCGCCGGGCGAAGCGCGGCCAGGGCGGCGCGGGCACGCTCCAGCGCCGCCGCGTCGCCCAGGTCGGTCCGGCTCAAGGCCACCACATCGGCCATGCGCAGCTGCGCGCGCAGCAGCGGGTCCTCGAAGGCCGTGGGCGGCGCGGTGGCATCGACCACGCACAACACCGTCTCCAGCGGCGCTTCCTTCCACACCACCGGATCCATCAGGTTGCGCACGATGTCGGCGGGGTCGGCGACGCCGCTGGTTTCGATGACGATGGCCTCCGGCCGCGGCGCGCGCCGCAGCAGCGTGGCCAGCGTCCGCAGCAGGTCGCCTTCCAGCGTGCAGCAGATGCAGCCATTGGCCAGGCTCACCACGCCGTCGCTGGCACCGGCGATCAGTTCGGCATCGATGTTGATGGCACCGAAATCGTTGACGACGGCGGCGATGCGGCGCCCGCCCGCTTCACGCAGGATATGGTTGACCACCGTGGTCTTGCCCGCCCCCAGAAAGCCGGTGACGAGCAAAACAGGAACGGGCAGGACGGGAACGGGCGGGCCGGCCATCAGCGCGCGATGCTGGGCCGGCGCACCGGCCTGCCCGGCCGCGCGGCGACGTCCATCACCCCATCGGCGATCACCGGCACGCCGCTGACGATCAGGTGGCGCACGCCTTCCGACGGCCGGTTCATCGCGCTGAACTCCGCCTTGTCGCTCAGCGTGTCGTAGTCGAACACCACCACATCGGCATCGGCGCCGACGCCCAGCCGCCCCTTGCCCAGCATGGCCGGCGTGCTGGCTTCCAGGATCTGCGCCGGGATCAACGAGCATTTGCGAATGCCCTCCAGCAGCGACACCGCCTGCCGCTCCCGCACCCAGTGGCGGATGAAGCGGGTGAAGCAGCCGGCGGACCGCGGGTGGGACGTCGCTTCCTCCGGCAGCGGCCAGGCATCGCCGGTATAGGTGCTGCCATCCGGCATGGACCACGGCATGGCGTCGGAGGCGATGGCGCCGTCCGGGTACAGCACGGCCATGTCCAGCAACTCGCGGTGCCGCTGGTTGTGCTCGGTGTCCAGCACATGCCACAGCACCAGCTGGGACGGGTCCTCGGCCTGCGCGGAGAGCAGCTCCTCCCGGTCGCGGAAGCGGTGGCCATCGGTCACGCGCTGCACGGAATCGTAGCCGAGGCCGTTGCGCGCCTCGAAGTCCGGGTCGCTGAAGAAGGCCGCCGCCAGCACGGTGGAGCCGGTGCCGTAGGGATAGGCCTCGACGGTGATGTTCAGCCCCTTGAGCTGCGCGTTGCGCACCAGTTCGTAGCAGCGGGCGATGTCGGTCTTGCTGGAGCTGTTGAAGTGGCAGATGTGCATATGCGCGCCGGTCGCGGCGGCATAGCCGATCAGGCGGATATAGGCCTCGGCGGCGCTCTGCGGATCGATCCGTGCCATGTAGGCGACATGCGTGAAGGTCGGCACGGTCCGGGCGGCGGCGAGCTTGCAGACCTCGAGCAGCTCCTGCACGCCGGCGCCGGGCGCGTAGGCGTTGAGGATGCCGATGCCGATGCCGCCCTCGTCCAGTCCCTGGGCCAGGCGCTCGATGATCCCGGCCTGCTCGGCCTCCGTCGCGATGTTGTCCATCCAGCGCCGGTCCCGCATGGCGCGGCCGAAGGCCTCGAGCGAGGATTCCTCATTGGTGCCGACCATGGCGCCGATGCGCGCGAAGGCCCAGTTGGTGGCGGCGCCGTAGTTCAGCACGCGCCCCTCAGTGGCCTGCCGCCGGTACCAGGAGGCGACGGGCAGCACGCCGGCCTCCAGGTCCAGCGTCGTCGTCACGCCGTCGAAGGCCTGCATGCGGTCGGCGGGGATGGACTGGCCATGGGCATGGAGGTCGATGAAGCCGGGAGCGACCACCAGGCCGGTGGCATCGATCACCCGCTCCGCCCCGCCGAGGCCGGTGCCGACGGCGAGGATGCGGCCTTCGCCGATCGCCACATCCGCGACACCGTCCAGGCCGCTCGCCGGATCGACCACCCGGCCGCCGCTGATCATCAAGGCACCCATTCTCGCCACTCCGCCTGCCATGACCTCGAACCACGCCGGACCCCGTCACGGCCGCGTGCCATGTCCACCCGGCGGAGATCCGGAACGGGTCAATAGAGGCGCAAACCGCCCAGGCCGCAACAGCCGGACCATGACAACCGTCCGGATCTCAGCCGCCGGCGGTGCCTCCCTCGCCCATGCGCCGGATGCGGACGGGAATGGCCTTGGCGGCGGGAACGTGGCTCTCCTTCGCGTGGTGCCAGAGCGGCAGCAGCGGATTGCACTCCGGGTAGTAGGCGGCGACGCAGCCCTCCGGCAGATCGAAGGGCACCACCTGGAGGTTGTCCACCTCCCGATGCACCCCATCCCCGGCCACGGTGAGCAGCGAAACCCGGTCCTCCGGGGCCAGGGCCAGGACATCCATGTCCCGCCGGTTCATCATGACGATGTCGCGGCTGCCATGGATGCCGCGGAAGCGGTCGTCATAGCCGTAGATGGTGGTGTTGAACTGGTCGTTGCTGCGCACCGTCATCAGGGCGAAGACGCCGGCCCCCGTCACCGCGATGTCGGGATTGGCATCGAGGCTCGCGGGCGGCAGGAAATTGGCCTTGCCGGTCTCCGTCTCCCAGTTCCGCTCCCGCGCCGGATTGGGGCGATGGAAGCCGCCGGGCCGGCGCATGCGCTCGCTGTAGCGGTCGTACCATTTCGGGAATGTCTCGGCGATGGCCTGGCGGACCAGCCCGTAATCGCCCACCCAGGCATCCCAGTCGAGCTTCGGGTTCGCGGGAAGGGTCGCCTTGGCGATGCCGGCGATGATGGCGGGCTCGGACAGGAGATGCGGGCCCGCCGGCTCGCGGATGCCGCGCGAGGGATGGATATAGGAGGTGCTGTCCTCCACCGAGACCTCCTGCGGCCCGCTGGCCTGGCGGTCGATCTCGATGCGGCTGAGGCAGGGCAGCAGATAGGCCGCCCGCCCGTGGATGACGTGGCTGCGGTTCAGCTTGGTGGTGATCATCACGGTCAGCGGCAGCTTCCGCCAGGCCGGCTCCAGCAGGCGGTGTTCCGGGAGCGAGCGCACCAGGTTGCCGCCGAGCTGGATGACGGCCCCCATCCGGCCCTGGATCACCCGCTCCGCCGCCTCCACCACATCGGTGCCCTTGTGGCGGGGCGGGCTGAAGCCGAACATCTCGCCGAGCTTGTCCAGGGGCGCCAGCTCCGGCTTCTCGGTGATCCAGACGGCCCGCTGGCCCTGCACGTTGGAATGGCCGCGCACCGGGCAGATGCCGGCGCCGGGGCGGCCGATATTGCCGCGCAGCAGCAGGAAGGCGACGAGCATGTGCAGGATCTCGACCCCGGCACGCTGCTGCGTCAGGCCCATGCCGTAGACGCCGAGGACCCGCCCGGCGCCGCGATAGGCCCGCGCGACCTCCTCGATCTGCCCGCGCGCCACGCCCGAATGCCGCTCGATCTCCGCCCAGTCCTGGCGCCGCATCGCCTGGGCGAAGTCCTCGAAGCCATGCGTGTGGCCCTCGATGAAGGCCCGGTCCAGGACCGGCTCCCCGCCCTCGTCCTCCCATTCGAGAAGGATCTTGCACAGGCCCGCCAGCAGGGCGAGGTCGCCGCCCGCGCGGGGCTGGACGAAGAGCGAGGAGATCCGCGTCGACGGCTGGACCGTCATCTGCAGCGGATCCTGCGGATTGGTGAAGGCCGCCAGGCCCTGCTCGCGCAGGGGATTGATGGTGATGACGGGCACGCCGCGCCGCCGGGCCTCATCCAGCTGATGCAGCATGCGCGGACTGTTCGAGGCGGTGTTGTGCCCGAAGATCAGGATCAGGTCGGTCTGGGCGAAGTCCTCCAGCGTCACCGTGCCGACCGGCACACCGATCGACTTGGGCAGGGCGACGGAAGTGCTCTCGTGGCACATGTTGGAGGAATCGGGCAGGTTGTTCGTGCCGTACATGCGCGCCAGGAGCTGGTACATGTAGGAGGCCTCGTTGCAGGCCCGGCCCGAGGCGTAGAAGACCGCCTCGTCCGGCCGCATCCCCCGCAGCGCCGCGCCGATCTCCTGGAAGGCCGTGGACCAGGCGACCGGCACATAGCGGTCCGTCGCCGCGTCCCATTTCATCGGCTCGGTCAGGCGGCCGACCATCTCCAGGTCGTGGTCGCTCCAGGCCTCCAGCTCCGTCACGCGATGCCGGGCGAAGAAGTCCGGCTCGACCCTCGCGCTGGTCAGGTCCCAGGCGCTGGCCTTGGCGCCGTTCTCGCAGAACTCGAAGAGGTGCGGCGGGTTCGGCTTGGCCCAGGCACAGGAGACGCACATGAAGCCGCCATCCTTGTTCTGGCGGCGCAACGCCAGGCCGGTGCTGACCGCCCGGCCCTCCTGCCGGAGGATGCGACCCAGCGACTTGACGGACCCCCAGCCCCCCGAAGGCCCGTCATAGGGCCGGTATTCGACGTCCTCGGTCACGCCCAAGATCTCCCGCACGCTGTTCTGGAATCAACCGATCGGTGCCGGGAAGAGTTGCGCCGGCGGCGCCCGCGGGTCCCGACTGTGCCAGCGATTCTGCCGCCAACTGTCCCTTTCCCGGGCACGGTTCCAGGGACAGTCTGTCGCCATAAAGCAACAAGATCCGGGGAACGTCCGATGCACCGTCGCAGCCTGCTCGCCGCCAGCCTGGCGGCACCCGGCCTCCTGGCCGCCCGTCCCCTCCTGGCCCAACCCGAGGCCGCCTGGCCCAGCCGCGCCATCACCCTGGTCGAGGGCTACCCGCCCGGCGGCGTCACCGATCTCGCCTCCCGCGCCGTGGCCGATCCGATGTCGCGCGGGCTCGGCGTCCCCGTGGTGGTGGAGAACCGCCCCGGTGCCGCCACCTCTGTCGCCACCACCTACGGCGCGCGGGCGAAGCCCGATGGCTACACGCTGGTCATGGGCACCACGACGCTCGCCATCAACCAGACGCTGCAGCCCAACCTGACGCCGAAGGACCCCGTGCGCGAGCTGGACCCGATCGGCATGGTGTTCCGCACGCCCTTCATCCTGCATGTCCATCCCGGCGTGCCGGCGCGGACCACGGCGGAGCTGATCGCCCATTGCAAGGCCAATCCGGGCAAGGTGCTGTTCGGCTCGCCGGGCACCGGCTCGGTCAGCCATCTCTGCCTGGAGCTGTTCCGCGCCCGCACCGGCATCGACATCGTCCACGTGCCCTACCGCGGCGGCGCGCCGGCCGCGCTCGACCTGCGGCAGGGCCGCATCCATGCCGTCTTCCAGGCGATCCAGGAGGCCGCCACCACGCTCGGCGACGGCGGCACGCGCGGCCTCTCCGTGACCGCCACCGCGCCGATCCCGAACTACCCCGACCTGCCGCCCGTGGCCGCGACGCTGCCGGGCTTCGAGGTCTTCTTCTGGCAGGGGCTGTTCGCGCCCGCCGGCACGCCGGCCCCGATCCTGGACCGCGCCGGCGCCGCGCTGCGCGCCGCCACGGAGGATGCCGGGCTGCGCGCGCGCCTGGCCGAGCAGGGCGTCTCCCTGGTCAGCAGCGACGGCCGGACGCTGCGCGAGACGCTGATCGCCGACACCCGGAAATGGGGCGAGGTGATCCGCGAGGGCAATATCCGGCTCGAATAGGCGCGGACGCCGCCCCGAACCGCCCGGCCCGCCCGCCTTTCTCCGCCCAGCCGTTTACACGGATCTCCCGCATGTCCCTGAGCAACCTCACCTCGCGCATTCCCGGCTTTCACCGCATGAGCACGGCGGAGCGGCTGGAGGCTGTCGCGGCCTTCGCCGGCCTCGACGAGGCGAGCCGGGCGCAGCTCGCGGCACCCGGCAACATCGACCCGCATCTGGCTGACCACATGATCGAGAACGTGGTCGCCACCCTGGCCATTCCCATCGGCGTCGCGACCAACATGCGCGTCGATGGCCGGGACGTGCTGGTGCCGATGGCGACCGAGGAATCCTCC
The DNA here is from genome assembly GCF_054073225.1 of Teichococcus aerofrigidensis. Taxonomy (NCBI): domain Bacteria; kingdom Pseudomonadati; phylum Pseudomonadota; class Alphaproteobacteria; order Acetobacterales; family Roseomonadaceae; genus Roseomonas; species Teichococcus aerofrigidensis. Next base: position 2,220 of record NZ_JBSXMU010000046.1, on the reverse strand, counting down.
GTCGTCGCCGCCGTCTGCAACTCGGCCCGGCAGTGCCACGACGCCGGCGGCTTCACCACCTCCGTCTCCGGCACGCTGATGATCGCGCAGATCCAGCTCGTGGGCGTCAGCGACCCAGAGAATGCGCGCCTCACCATCCTGGAGCAGCGCGCCGCCATCGCCGAGCTGTGCGATGGCTGCGACCCGATGCTGGTCTCGCTCGGCGGCGGCTTCCGCGACCTCGAGGTGCGGATCGTGAAATCCCTCGGCGGCCCCATGGTCGTCACGCATCTGATCGTCGATACGCGCGATGCCATGGGGGCCAACACCGTCAACACCATGGCCGAGGCGCTGGCGCCCCGGATCGAGGCCTGGACCGGCGGCAAGGTCTTCCTGCGCATCCTCTCCAACCTCGCCGACCGCCGCCTGGCCCGCGCCCGTGCCCTCTGGCCGGTGGAGGCCATCGGCGGGCCCGAGGTGCGGGACGGCATGATCTCCGCCTACCACTTCGCCGAGGCCGATCCCTACCGCGCCGCCACGCACAACAAGGGCATCATGAACGGGGTCTCGGCCGTGGTGCTGGCCACCGGCAACGACACCCGCGCGGTGGAGGCCGGCGCCCATGCCTATGCCGCGCGGAGCGGCCGCTACACCAGCCTGACCCACTGGGAGGTGACGGCGGAAGGGCATCTCGCCGGCTCCATCGAGCTGCCGATGCCGGTCGGGCTGGTCGGCGGCGCGACCCGGATCCATCCCACCGCCCGCGCCTGCCTGAAGATCCTCGGCGTCGATACGGCGGCGGGGCTCGCCCGCATCATCGCCGCCGTCGGCCTGGCGCAGAACTTCGGCGCGATGAAGGCCCTGGCCACCACCGGCATCCAGAAAGGCCACATGGCGCTGCACGCCAACAACGTGGCCATCGCCGCCGGCGCGGTGGGCGCGGAGGTGGCGCGGCTGGCCGCCATCCTGGTCGAGAGGCGCCAGGTCCGGCAGGATGTGGCGACGGCCGAGCTGGCGCGGATGCGCGCCGGCTGAGGCCAGCCGCTACGCCCCCGCCGCCAGCGCCCGCGCCATGAAGTCGAGGAAGCGCGGATCGCCGGCATGGGCGACATTGATGCGCAGCGCCGCGGGGCCCGCGCCGCGCTCGGGGCTGAACACGGCGCCGGGCGCCAGGAAGATGCCCTGCGCCGCGGCCCGGCGGCAGAGCGCCTCCTCGTCCAGGCCCGGAGGCAGGCGCGCCCAGAGATAGAAGCCGCCTCCCGGCGGGCGCGCCAGCGGCAGGCCGATGGCCGCGAGATCCCGCAGGGCCTGCGCCGTCGCCGCCTCCACGCGGCGCGCCAGGCGGCGCAGGTGGCGCCGGTAGTGCCCGGCCTCCATCAGCCGGCAGACCAGCCGCTCGGCATATTGCGAGGTGGAGACCACCGTCAGCAGCTTGAGGTCGTTCAGCGCCGCCACCAGCGGCGCCGGCCCCGCCAGATAGCCGACGCGGAGCGAGGCCGAGAGGGTCTTGGAGAAGGTGCCGACGTAGAGGACCTGCCGCAGCCCGTCCAGCGCCGCCAGGCGCGGGCCGGCCGCCGGCAGCAGATCGGCGAAGGGATCGTCCTCCACCAGCAGGCAGCCGTGCCGCTCGGCCAGCCGCAGCACCGCCGCCGCCACCGCCGGGGTCAGCGTGCCGCCGGTCGGGTTGTGCGCCAGGGACTGCGTGAAGAAGGCCCGTGCCGGCCGCCGCGCCAGCTGCGCCGCGAGATGCTCGACATCCGGACCCGCGGCCGTGCGGCGGACGCCGAGGATCTCGGCCTTGGCCAGGCGCAGCTTGGCGAAGAGCGGGTAGTAGCCCGGATCGTCGACCAGCACCCGGTCCCCGGGCGCGATCAGGTGGCGGATGACGAGATCGAGCGCATGGTTCGCGCCCTGCGTCAGCAGCACCTGCTCCGGCCCGCAGGGCAGCGAACGCTCGGCGAGCGAGAGGGCGATCCGCTCCCGCAGCGGCGCATAGCCCCAGGAGCTGCCATAGCCATGCGCCTCGCCCCGGTACAGCGCCCGGCTGGCCTGGGTGAGGTGACGGGCCAGTTCCGAGCCCTCCATCCAGGAGGGCGGCGGGCGCCCCTCCCTGGGGCGGACCAGATAATGCTCCTCCGTCTGCTCGCGCAGCAGGGAGACGAGGTTCAGCGCCTCCGCCACCTCCCGGCGCGCCGCCGGGACCAGGCCGGCCGGGGGGGGGGGGGGGGGGGGGGGGGGGGG
>NZ_JBSXMU010000045.1:0-29157 GCF_054073225.1 Teichococcus aerofrigidensis | reverse complement strand
GCCGCGCTGGGGCCGCTGGCGGGCGCGGTCGGCGCCTCCATGCTGCTGATCGGCCCGCCCGCCTTCGCCCTCGCCGCCGCCTCGCCGCTCTGCGTCGCCCGGCTGGCGCCGCTGGAGGGCGCGGCACGCGCCTCGGGGCTGGTCTCGGCCTGCCAGGCGCTGGGCAGCATCGGCGGCACCTTCTTCGCCGCCTTCCTCGCCATCCCCTATCTCGGCCTGACCGGAGGCTACGCCCTGGCCGCGCTGGTGGCGGCGCTGGCCGCCCTGGCCACCGGCCTGCCCCCGCTGCGCGCCGCCCTCGCCCTGGCGCCGCTGCTGCCCGGCTTCCTGGCCGAGCAGCAGCGGCAGGCCGCCTTCGCCCTCTATCGCGAGACGCCCTACAACACCGTCATGGTCCGCCGCGACCGCGAGACCAGCAGCCTGATGCTGAACACGACGCGCATCGTGCAATCGGCCCGGCGGCATGATGGCGGCGAGACCGGCTCCTACTGGGAGTTGCTGGCCGCCGTCCCCGCCCTGGCGCGGCCGGACGGCGCCCCGGGCGGCAGCGCACTGTTCCTCGGTGTCGCCGGCGGCTCCGCCATCACCGCGACGCGGCGGGCCTGGCCCGGCTGGCGCCTGCGGGGCGTCGAGATCGACCCCGGCGTGACGGCGGCGGGGCGGGCGTATTTCGACCTCGCCATTCCCGTCACGCATGGCGACGCGCGGCGCGTCCTGGCGGCCGACCCCGCCCGGCATCAGGTCATCGTCATCGATCTCTACGCCACAGGGCAGGTGCCGGCGCATGTCGCGACGGTGGAGTTCTTCCGACTGGTGGCCGCGCGGCTGGCGCCGGGCGGGGTGGTGGCGATGAACGTCTTCGGCGCCGGCGATCCCGACAGCATCGCCGGCCCGCTGGCGGCCAGCCTGCGCGCCGCCTTCCCCGCCGTACTGGCGGCGCGCTCGGGCAGCGGCAACGCCATCCTGCTGGCCTGGACCGAGCCGGTGGCGCCGGCCGAGGCCCGGGCCCGGCTGGACGCGGCGCCGGCGGCCGCGCAATCGGCCGCGGGGGGGCCGGGCGGGGGGGGGGGGGGGGGGCGCCCCCCCCGCCTCGCGGCGACGCTCTCGGAGACCGGGGAGCTGGCGGAAGGCCAGCCGGTGCTGACCGACGACCGCTCGGACATGGACATCCGGGCGGCGCGTGCCCTGGCCCTGATGCGCGCCCGGTGGTGAGGCGCCGCCTCCGGCCTCAGAGCAACCCTTCCCGCCGGAAGCTCAGATGCCGCCCGTTGCCGACGATCAGGTGGTCATGCACCACGACATCGAAGACCTCGCCCGCCCGTCGGATCTCGGCGGTCATCTCGATATCGGCGCGGCTCGGCGTCGGGTCGCCGCTCGGGTGGTTGTGGACCAGGATGAGGGCCGTGGCGTGCAGCTCCAGCGCGCGCTTCATCACCTCGCGCGGGTAGACCGGGGTGTGGTTCACCGTTCCCCGGGCCTGCGCCTCGTCGGCGATCAGCCGGTTCTTGCTGTCGAGGAAGAGGATGCGGAACTGTTCGATCTTCTCGCGCGAGATGGCGGCATTGAGGTAGGTGATCAGCCGGTCCCAGTTGTTCAGCACCGGGGTGTCCATCACCTCCGCCTTGGCCAGTCGCAGCGCCGCCGCCTGCACCAGCTTCAGGGCCGCCACGCTGTGCACGCCGAGCCCCCGCGTCTCCATCAGCACGGCCTGCGGCGCGGTCATCACCCCGGCGAAGCTGCCGAAGCGGTTGATCAGCGACTTGGCCAGGGGCTTGGTGTCGCCCTGCTTGAAGGCAAAGAAGAGCAGCATCTCGAGAAGTTCGTAATCGGCCAGGGAATCCGGGCCGCGCTCCAGCAGCTTCTCGCGCATCCGGGCGCGGTGGCCGTGCGGGCCGGTGCTGACGAAGGGCGCCTCCGGCTCTCCCTCCGCCGCCGGCCGCGCCCGCTCATGCGGGACCGGCCGGGCCCAGGCGCGCTCCTCCTCCGGGAAGTCCGGCGCGGGCGGCCGCTCGGGGATCAGCTCGGGCAGGTCCAGCATGGGGGAATGGCCGGGCTTGGTCCCGCCCGCCTTCGCGCCGCCGAGCTTCCTGACGGGCGCCTCCGCGAAGCCCCGGCGGGTGCCCGCGGCGTCAGGGGAGGGCCTGGCGGACAACTCGGCGGGGGCCGACCTGCCCACCAGCCTGGAAAACCATTCGGCCACCCGCGCCTCCCCCGGATTCCGCCCCATGGCGGGGAAGTCGGCATTATTCAATCAACCAAATGGTTCTTCAAGCTCTCCTGGCGTTGAGCCGCCGCCGCTGTCAGCCGCGGAAATCGACCTTGGCATTCTCGCCGCCGCGGTCGGGCTCGCCGGTCAGCAGGGACTGGGCATAGCCATAGGCATAGCGCAGGCTGGAGGAGACGCCGTCCCAGTACTCGGCGCCCTCGATCTCCACCGCGATCAGCGCCACCTCGTCGCTCTCCGGCCCCTCCGGCAGCCAGGTGCGCAGCCCGTCGGTCCAGAGGTCCCGCTTCCGCGCCGCCTCGCGCACCACCCTCCCGCGCCCGAAGAGGGAGACGTAGTCCTGGCTCTTCGGCTCGGAATAGCCCAGCTGCACGCGGGAATCCTGCTCCAGCTCGGCCACCTTGGGACTGTCGGCGCGGGTGAAGAACCACAGGGTGCGGCCATCCGCGTCCGGCTTCTGGGTCCGCATCGGCCGGCCGCGCAGTCGGCCCTCGGCGTCGACGGTGGTGAAGATGGCAGTGCCGATCTCGCCGATCATCTCGCGCACCTTCATGCGCATCTCGTCCTCGTTGCGGTCGCTGTGCATGGCGGCTCTCCCGGGTTTGGCTTGCCGGAGAGAACCCGCCGGGCCGCCGACAGGTTGCGGCAGGCGGGACGACGTTGACAGCCAGGCTTCCGGCCCGCACCGTGCGGCCGTCATGCCGTACCCCCAGATCCGTGTCCGTCACGCCGGCGCCATCGCCACCGTGCTGATCGACCGCGCCGAGAAGCGCAACTGCCTCGACCTGCCCATGTGGGAGGCGATGGCGGAGACCTTCACCACGCTGTCGGCCGACCGGACGCTGGGCTGCGTCATCCTGCGCGGCGCCGGGTCGGCGGCCTTCTGTGCCGGCGCCGACATCGGCAGCTTCGAGCGGGACTATGGCGACCGGGCGCAGAACGCGCGCTTCGCCGCCGCGCTCGACGGCGCGCTGGAGGCGATCCGCCGCTGCGCGCATCCGGTGGTCGCCGCGCTGTCCGGCTGGTGCATGGGTGGCGGCGCGGGCCTCGCCAGCGTCTGCGACTTCCGCATCGGCGGGCCGGGCACGCGCTTCGGCATCCCGGCCCGCAAGCTCGGCATCTGGTATCCCTATGCGGCGCTCGATGCCCTGCTGCAGGTGACGAGCTATCCCACCGCCTGCGAGCTGCTGATCGAGGGCCGCGTGCTGGAGGGGGAAGAGTGCCTGGCGCGCGGCGTGCTGACGCGGCTGGTGCCGGACGAGGCGATCTTCGACGAGGTGGAGGCGACCGCCGCCCGCATCGCGGAAGGCGCGCCGCTCTCCAACCGGTTCCACAAGCGTGCCCTGCAGGCGCTGCGTGGCCCGCTGCCGGTGGCGCCGGAGGAGATCGAGGCCGCCGGCCGCTATGCCGAGACGGAGGATTTCCAGGAGGCGGTCCGCGCCTTCCTGGACAAGCGCCGGCCGGTCTTCCGCGGCCGCTAGCGCGTCGTCGCTTGATCGGGTGCTCCCACCTGATCGGGATCCGCTCCAGGGCGGCGGGACCGGAGGCCGGCCCCGCCCCCGGCCTTCAGATGCCGGCGTAATAGGGGCCCGGCAGCGGCGAGGTCTTGTCCTCGACCCGCTTCACGCCCGGCACCTGCTCGGCCAGCACCTTCAGGCCCCGCAGCACCGAATCGCTCTGGCGGAAGCCGTGGAACTCGACCACGCCGTCCTTGACCTCGACGGTCAGGAAATAGCTGTCCGCCCAGGGCTCGCGCTTCATCGCCGCCAGCACGGCACGCCGCAGGCGCTCATCGGGATAGTCGCCGCCCTCGGCCTTGGGCGCCACCAGGGCGCGCAGCAGGTCGGCGCGGCTGACCAGGCCGAGCAGCTTGCCTCCCTCCGTCACCAGCACGCGGCGGACCTGCTTCTTCTCCATCAGCTCCGCGATCTCACCCGCCGTCGCGCCGGGTGCCACGGTGACGGCGTCGGGCGTCATGATCTCGGCGGCGGTGGTGCCATGGGTGCTGGCATAGCGGTCCGCCAGCCGGTCCATGTTGGAGAAGAGGCTGCGCAGCAGGCCCATCGGCGCCTTGGCATCCCCGGCCAGCCGGCGGATCAGGTCGGCCTCGGTGACGATGCCCAGCACCTCGCCCGCCGGCCCGACGACCGGGACGGCCGAGATATGCCGCTGCGCCAGCATCTGGGCCACCGTGAAGAACGGCGTCTCCGGCGGCACGGTGACCACGTCGGGGGTCATCAGGTCTCGGGCGGTGGGAAGTTGCATGATGATTCCTCCTGGCTGCTGGCGGGGCTTTCCGCACTGGGTCGATGATGGACCCGCAGCATCGGCCGCGCCTTGATCTCCATCAATGCTCAGTCGCGGCCGTGCCGAATGGTTGCGGCGCGGCCGGCACTTTCGCCGAACCATTCCACTTTCATGATCAGTGGCCGGCGGACTAAGCTTTCCCACAGAAAGAGAACGTCCAGGGAGCACCCCATGCCAAGCCTGACACGCCGCGGCCTGCTGGCCGGCGCGGCCACGAGCGGCCTCGCCCTGCCCGCCCTGACCCACGCCGCCCTCGCCCAGTCCGGCCAGATCTCGATCGCCACCGGCACCACGGGCGGCGTCTACTATCCGCTCGGCGGCGGGCTGGCGAACATGCTCTCGCGTTCGGGCGGGATGTCCGCCACCGTGGAGGTCACCGGTGGATCGGTGGCCAATCTGCAGTTGCTGGGCGCCGGCCGCGTCGACCTCGTTTTCGCCCAGGTGGATGCGGCGGTGGACGCGGTGCGCGGCAACGACCGTTTCAAGGGCCGCCCGGTGCCGGCGCGCGCCATCGCCGTGCTCTACACCAACCGCATGCAGGCGGTGACGACGACTGCGAGCGGCATCACCAGCATCGCGGGGATGAAGGACAAGCGCGTCTCGACCGGCGCGCCCGGTTCCGCCACCGAGGTCATGGCCTTCCGCCTGATCGAGGCCGCCGGCCTCGACCGCGACAAGAGCTTCCGCGCGCGCGAGCGGCTCTCCCCGGCGGAGAGCACCAATGCCGTGAAGGACGGCAAGCTCGACGCCTATTTCTTCGTCTCCGGCGTGCCGACCAGCGCCATCACCGATCTCGGCGCCTCGCCCGGCGTGCAGATCCAGATGATCGACCATGACGAATACATCCCGCGCATCGTCGAGAAGTACGGCCCGGTCTACTTCCCCGAGGTGATCCCGGCCGGCACCTATCCGGGCCAGAAGACCGACAACCGGCAGATGTCGGTGGCCAATATCCTCGCCGTGCGCGAGGACATGCCGGAGGCCATGGTCACCACCCTGCTGAAGACCGCCTGGGAAGGGCGGCAGGAGCTGGGCCAGGTGCATGCCGAGGGGCGGAACTTCCGCCTCGAGGCGCAGAAGAGCGCCGCCGCCGGCATCGAATGGCATCCGGCGGCCAAGGCCTACTGGACCGCGCAGGGCGCGCAGTTCGCGTGACGGGGCGCTGAATGGCCGGCGCCCCGCCGAAGCCTCCGGCCGGCAGCAACCTGCCGCCAGAGATCGCCCCCGACGCCCTCGACGAAGGCACCGCCGCCCGGGTGGAGCGGCTGATCGAGGAAGAAGAGGGGATCCAGAACCGCTTCACCGGGGCGCTCGGCCTCGGCGCCACCGGCCTCGCCCTGGCGATGAGCCTGTTTCACCTCTGGGCCGCCTGGGACATCGTGCCCACCACCACGCTGCGCTTCGTCCATGTCGGCTTCGCCATGGCGCTGGGCTTCTACCTGTTCCCCGCCGCGCGCCGCTTCCGCGACCGGCTGATGCCCTGGGACATGGTGCTGATCGCCGCCGGGCTCTACTGCACCTGGTACCTGATCGACGGCGGTGACGCGCTGCTCGACCGCTACGTCTTCCCCGAGCCGATGGACATCGTCGTCGGCTGGATGCTGGTGGCGCTGGTGCTGGAGGCGACGCGGCGCGCCACGGGCTGGATCATGCCGGCCGTCGCCATCGCCTTCATCCTCTACAGCTTCTACGGCAACCTGCTGCCGCCGCCCTGGTCGCACCGCGGCTACGACGCCGAGCGGCTGATCCCGCACCTGACCATCACGCTGGACGGCATCTACGGCACGGCGGTGGATGTCTCGGCGACGCTGATCATCCTCTTCACCATCTATGGCGCCATCCTGCAGAGCAGCGGCGCGGGCAAGTTCTTCGTCGATTTCAGCTTCGCCCTGACCGGCGGCAAGCCCTCCAGCGCCGGGCGCACCGTGGTGCTCTCCTCCTTCCTGCTGGGCGGCCCCTCGGGTTCGGGCGTCGCCACCACCGTCACGCTCGGCACCGTCGCCTGGCCGATGATGAAGCGCGTGGGCTACCGCGCCGACGATGCGGGCGGGCTGCTGGCGGCGGGCGGGCTCGGCGCCATCATCTCGCCGCCGGTGCTGGGCGCGGCGGCCTTCCTGATCGCCGAGTACCTCAAGCTCGGCTACCTCGACGTGCTGCGCATGGCGGCGGTGCCGACCGTGCTCTACTACGCCTCGCTGCTGTTCATGGTGGAACTGGACCAGCGGCGGCTCGGCGCCGGCGCCGTCACGGCCGAGAGCCTGGCGGTGACGCCGGCGGGCGAGCTGGCGCGGCGCTACGGCTTCCACTTCTCCTCGCTCATCGCGATCATCGTCTTCATGGCCTTGGGCTACAGCGCGACGCTGGCGGTGCTCTACGCCATGGCGGTGGCGGTGGTGCTGTCCTGGCTGCGGCGTGAGACGGCGATGACGCCCCGCCGGCTGGTCCAGGCGCTGGCCGGCGGCGCGGTGCAGGCGGTGGGCATCGCCGCCACCTGCGCCTCGGCCGGCATCATCGTCGGCTGCATCACGCTCACCGGGCTGGGGCTGAAATTCTCCGAGATCGCCATCCAGGCCGCGGGCGGCAGCCTCGTGGTCACGGCGCTCTACACGGCGCTGATCGTCTGGATCGTCGGACTCGCCGTGCCGGTGACGGCGAGCTACATCATCTCCGCCGTGGTCGCCGCCCCGGCGCTGATGAAGCTCGGCGTGCCCGACTACGCGGCGCATATGTTCGTCTTCTACTACGCCGTGCTGTCCGAGGTCTCGCCGCCCACCGCCCTCTCGCCCTTCGCGGCGGCGGCGATCACCGGGGCCGGGCCCTACCGCACCACGCTGCAGGCCTGGAAGTACACCCTGCCCGCCTTCGTCCTGCCCTTTGTCTTCGTCACCGATCCCGAGGGGGTGGGCCTGCTGCTCAGCCTGACGCCGGAGATGGGTTGGCTCGACGTGGCCTGGCAGATCCTGCTCGCCGCGGCCGGGCTCGCGGCCCTGGCGGCAGCCTGCCAGGGGCATGCGCGCCGGCCGCTGGGCCCGGCCGGACGGCTGGGCTTCGCCCTGGCCGGCATCCTGCTGATCTTTCCTGCCTTGGCCGCGCCGCTGCTGCCGGTTCCGGTCGCCTGGGGCGCCGCGCTGGCCGTTCTCCTCCTGGTCCTGGACGGAAGACGGTCAGGCCGGCACGCCTCGCTGACCTGAGGCAGGGTTCCGGCCGGTGGCATCCGGCCGGAACCGCTTGCCGGCGGCGACCGGATGCAGATATAAGATTTTATTCCTATATGCGGTTGTGCCGGTCGGATCCCTGGTCGGGGCTCGCTTTCCGACGATGAAGTTTACAATTATCACATTCACGTGATCAATCCCTCACACCCCCGCAATGATCCAATAAGTTAAATATCTCCATAGAGCACTCCACCGAGGCCCTTCCCGGCCGCCTCGCTCAGTGAGGAGTTGCTCGCATGGCTACCATCTTCCGCTACGGAACCACCCCTGCCCTGCTTTCCGGCACCGCGACCGGCGATGTGCTGGGCGGAGGCGCGGGCGACGACACCCTGCGGGGCTGGGCCGGCGACGACCTGCTGCTGGGTGGCGGGGGCGCCGATGCCCTCGCCGGCGACGGCGGCCCCGACACCCTGCGGGGCGGCAGCGGCGACGACACCCTGCGCGGCGGCAGCGGTGACGACATGCTCTATGGCGAGGCCGGGAACGACCGGCTTTTCGGCACTGACGGCGCCGACACCCTGCACGGCGGCAGCGGCGACGACCTGCTCGCCGGCGAGGCCGGAAACGATCGCGCCTGGGGCGGCGACGGCGCGGACACCCTCTTCGGCGGCGAGGGCGACGACATCCTCGGCGGCGGCGCCGGGGCCGACCGGATCGAGGGCGGCGGTGGCCAGGACTGGCTGTCCGGCGGCGAGGGCGACGACCGGCTGCTCGGCCAGGCCGGGAACGACACCCTGCGCGGCGGCGCCGGGCAGGACCAGCTCCAGGGCGGCGAGGGCGACGACCGGCTGCATGGCGAGGCCGGTGACGACTGGCTGCGCGGCGATGCCGGCAAGGACCGCCTCGATGGCGGCGCCGGGCAGGACCGGCTTCAGGGCGGCGCCGGCGATGACGTGCTGCTCGGTGGCGAGGGCGATGACTGGCTGGCCGGCGAGGGCGGCGACGACTGGATGGTCGGCGGCACCGGCCGGGATTATCTCCATGGCGGCACCGGCCGCGACCGACTCTTCGGCGGCGAGGGCGATGACAGCCTGCATGGCAACCAGGCCAATGACAGCCTGCGCGGCCAGGATGGCAACGACGCGCTCTATGGCGACGAGGGCCATGACTGGCTGCTTGGCGATGCGGGCAAGGACCGCCTCGATGGCGGCGCGGGGAATGACCACCTCCTGGGCGGCGAGGGCGACGACTACCTGATCGGCGGCGCCGGCTTCGACAAGCTCACGGGCGGCGCCGGCCGCGATCTCTTCCGCTTCGACCAGGCGCCCGGCAAGGACCGGGACATCATCACCGACTTCGCCTCCGGCATCGACCGCCTGCAGTTCATGGGCGCGAGCTTCGGCCTGTCCGGCGAGGACGGCCGCCTCGGCGCCGCCGAGTTCGGGCTTGGAGCCGGCGCCACGACCGTGGAACAGCGCGTGATCTTCGACGCCGCCACCGGCATCCTGGCCTTCGATGCCGATGGGTCCGGCGCGGCGGCGGCGGTCACCATCGCCCTGCTGCAGCCCGGTGCCGGCGTCGTCCTGAGCGACATCTGGATCGGCTGAGCGGCCGGCTTCCGGCGCGGACCCGTTCCGCGCCGATAGCGTCCCCCTGGCGCGGGATCAGGCCGGTGCCGGGAGCGCCTCCTCCATGCGCGGCCCGAGCCCGACCCGGTGCAGGGCCGAGAGCGTGTGATAGACGGCCTTGAAGGACAGGATCGGCAGCACCGCGCGCGGATCGCCGCGCAGGTTGCCGGCCAGCATGTTGATGATGCCGTCGCGCATCCAGAGCGTGTTCTTCGGGGCCATGAAGAGCGAGCGCATCACCGGGTCGTTGATGCGGTAGATCAGCCAGCTGATGCGGTCCATGGCATCGGCCAGCTCGCGATTGGCGCGCGCCGCCAGGCGGTTGCCCTTCGCCGGGTCGTCGAGCCAGGCATCCGCCGCGCCGGCGCCCAGTTCGCCGGCCGTCATCGCCATCAGCACGCCGGTCGAGAACATCGGATCGACGAAGCCATAGGCGTCGCCGATCATCAGGAAGTTCGCGCCATGTCCCTGCCGGGCCCGGTAGCTGTAGTTGCCGGTGCTGTGGACGTCGGAGATGCGCTCGGCGCCCGCCGTCCGGGCCGAGACCGTGGGGCTGCCGGCGATGCGCGCCGCGAAGAGATCCTCCGGCGTGCCCTTGCGGCCCTTCCAGGCCGAGGGATTGCCGACGAAGCCGATGCTCATGACATCGCCCGGCAGCGGGATCAGCCAGAACCAGCCATCCTCGGCGAGATGGATGCTGATGTAGCCGTCGAGCTCGCCCTGCCGCCGGGCGACGCCGCGGAAATGCGCGTAGATGGCAGCGGTGTTGTTGTACTTGTTGCTGTCCTTCACCCGCATCCGCCCGGCCAGGAAGGTGTCCCGCCCGGAGGCGTCCAGCAGGTAGCGCGGGCGGAAGGACAGCGTCTCGCCGCCGGCGCCGCGCGCCGTCACGGTGAGGCGCTCGCCCGCCGTGCCGAAGGCGATGTCGGTGACGCGGGTGCTCTCCCGCGCATCGGCGCCCAGCCGCCGGGCGTGGCCGAAGAGCAGCGCGTCGAACTCCGAGCGTCGCACCTGCCAGGCATGGGTGCGGGACCGGTTGAGCGCCTGGGCGAAGGGAAAGGCGCAGCTTCGCCCGGTGCGGTCGGAGACGAATTCGGCGCCCGGCTTGTGCACGCCGATGCCGCGCACCGCCTCCAGCAGGCCGAGCCGCTCCAGGATGTCGAGATTGCGCGGCAGCAGGCTCTCGCCGATGTGGAAGCGGGGATGCGCCTCCTTCTCCAGCACCGCGACCGACCGCCCCGCCCTGGCCAGCAGGGCGGCGGCGGTGGAGCCGGCCGGCCCGCCGCCCACGACCAGAACATCCGGCTCCATCATCGCCTGCTTCCTTTCCCCGATTCGCGGCGCATTTCAGCGCAGCGGTGGGCGCCTCGCCAGACGCGCGGCCGCACCGCCAAGCGCGGATTCGCGTATTCTTCACGAATGCGTGATGTGCTAGGCTGGCCGGTATGCGCCTCCTGCCCCACCTCGGCCTGCTGCTGCTCCTGCCCGGCTGCGCCGGCCTCCCGGTGCCGGATTGGGCCGACCCTTCTGCCCTGTGGCAGACGCTGTGGGAAGCGTCCCCGCCCGAGGCCGAGGCGGATGCCCCGCAGCCCGGCTTCGCCCTGCCACCGGACGGCGCGCCGGCGCTGGGCCTGACCTGGCAGGGCCGCCGGGCCCTTGCCCGGCTGGTTCAGCAGAACGGCGAGAACCGCCTCTGGCGCAGCGCCGGCGGCCTGGTGGTGGCGACCGATGGCGCGCGGGTGGTGGCGACGGCGGGCCTTCGGGAATGGATCGCCGGCAGCCGGCTCGACGGCCCCGATCCGCTGGACGAGCCCCTCGCCATCCCCGCCCGGCCGGTGGGGCTGCGGCGCCAGATCGACCTGATGCGCAACAGCCGCAAGCCGGACGAGATGCGCTTCGGCCTGTCGCTCACCTGCCGGGTCTCGGCCGGGCCGGCGGGGGCGGCGCTGCTGATCCGCGAGAGCTGCCGCGGCGGCGGACACAGCTTCACCAACCGCTACTGGGCCGATCCCGCGACGGGCGGCATCTATCGCTCCGAGCAATGGGTGGGCGAGGCGGGGATGATGCTGCTCGAGGTGGTCACGCCGCCTTCCAGCTGAGGCCGGCGCGCCGCACCCGCCGCGCCACATAGGCCAGCCAGAGCAGCTGCGCGAGCAGCGGCGGCAGGATGATCAGCGGCTTCTCGTCCGCCGGCAGCCGCAGGAAGATCTGCGCCAGCGCCAGATGGAACAGCGCGAAGCCCCAGTGCACCGCCGCCACCGCCCGCACCGGCAGGCCGCTGCGCTGCGCCATCTGGTAGAGATGCGTGCGGTGCGGCGCGCTGACCCGCTCGCCCATCCAGGCCCGGCGCAGCAGGGTGAAGCCGGTGTCGAAGAGCAGCGCGAACAGCAGCAGCGGCACCAGCAGGAAGGAGACCTGCGCCGCGTCGAAGCGGGCGGCGGCGACGCCCAGCACCGCCAGCATGAAGCCGAGGAACTGGCTGCCGACATCGCCCATGAAGATCCGCGCCGGAGGCAGGTTGAAGGGCAGGAAGCCGGCGATGCCCGCGCCGAGGATCAGGCAGGCGGCGTAGATGAACCAGGCGCCCTGTTGCAGCCCGATCCAGGCCAGCCCGGCGCAGACGATCAGCAGCGTGCCGCCCACCAGCCCGTCCAGCCCGTCCATGAAGTTCACCGCGTTGGTGCAGGCGACGATCCAGAACAGCGTGCCGAGCGCGCCGAGCAGGCCGAGCTCGATCGTCCCGATCCAGGGAATCGCCAGCCGGTCCACCACCAGCCCGCTGCCCAGCGCCACCAGCGCCGCCAGACCCTGCGCGGCGAGCTTCACGACGAAGCGGAAGTCCCGCATGTCATCGAGCAGCGCCACAACGCCGATGGCCACGGCGGCGAGGATGACGCCGATGAAGCGCCGGTCCGCCATGCGGGCGAACTCCGCCACCTGGTAGAGCACCAGCATGCCGAGGATGAAGGCGCAGACGATGCCGACGCCGCCGCCCTTGGGCGTCGGGCGGGTGTGCGCCTTGCGGTGGTCGGGGTGGTCGAGGATCGGGAAGACGATCATCAGCCGCACCAGCAGGGCCGAGACCAGCGCCAGCACCGCCGCGAAGCTCAGGTGTTCCAGGAAGGCGTGAAGCGTCATGATCGACCCGGCGGAGAGGGAGTCAGGGGAGAGCGGCGGGCCGGCGGCGCGGCGTCAGCGGTCGCATGCCAGGCGGTCCGGCTCCAGGCTGGCATAGACATCGCCGGAATTGGCGGCGTCGGGCAGGCTCTCCAGCCAGCCGGCCATCGCCACGGCGGAGACCGGGCCCGGCAGGGCGAAGGAGAGGCTCTCGCCCAGGCTGGCGTTGAAGCGATAGGCGCCGAGCCCGGCGAGGCGCGCCAGCGCCTGCCGCGCCACCGCGCGCTGCAGCGTGGTGAACTCGAAGCTGAGCGCCGGCGCCGGCCAGGTCAGCCCGGCCAGGGCCTCGGCCTCGAAACCCTCGACATCGATCTTGATGAAGTCCGGCCGGCCATGGCGCGCGACCAGCGCGTCCAGCGTCGTCACCGGCAGGGTCAGGGTGGCGTCCCAGCGCTGCTCCCGCCAGCCCTCGGCCGTGGCGGCCGCCGCGACGAAGCCGGTGGAGGCGGTGGCGACGGTCGGATTGGCGCTGTTGAGGTGCAGCGCCGCCTCCCCCCCGGCGGCGCCGACCAGGGCGGCCTCCAGCCGGACACCCGGGTCGCGGCGGAACAACAGGCGCAACAGGCGGCAGAGGCGCGGCTGCGGCTCCACCGCCACCGCCCGCGCGCCCAGGCGGCGGAAGCTCGCCGCGCGATCGCCGACATGGGCGCCGATGTCGAAGCCCAGCCCGCCCGGGCCCAGGAAGCGCCCCAGCAGCCGGTCCAGCCGGGCCGCCCGCCCGGGGGCGTAGTAGGTGCGCAACGACTGGCCGATGGCGGCGGCGCCGGGAGCCAGCCTCATTCCGTGAAGACCAGGGCGGCGCCCCCGGCCAGCGCCGGCGGGACCATAAGCCCCCCCGGCACCGGCCGCAGCCGCCCGCCCAGCAGCGCCCGGACGGCCGCGTTGCCGTCATCGGTCCGCACCGTGCAGCCGGCCAGGAAGGGCAGGTCCGGCGCGGTGAGGCCGGGCAGCACGGCGCCCAGCGCCTCGGGCGGCAGGATGCGGATCAGCCCCCGGGGCAGCGCCAGGGCATAGCCGCCCGCCGGATCGGGCGTCAGCACCTGGCCGGTCAGGCGCGCCAGGGCGGCGGCGCTCTCCGCCGGGGCGGGCGCCACCAGGATGGCGCTCTCCAGCGCCACGGCATGGTTCGGGTGCTCCAGCCAGCGCGGCTGCCAGAGCAGCTCCGGCGTGTGGTGCTCGATCAGTTGCAGCCGCCCCTCCGGCGCATCCGGCAGCGGCAGGCGGGAGAAGCGGGCGCGCGGCCCCTCGGGATCGTCCACCGGGCGTTCCAGATGCGCGACGCCGGGGAGGTCGATCCCGGCCCGGCGCAGCCGCGCCAGCTCCGCCTCCGCCCCGCCGATGCCGAAGGCCAGGATGTGCATCCCGGCATAGCGGTCGAGGAAGGCGCCGAGGCGGTTGTCGAACAGCGCCGGGTCGAGGATCGCCAGCAGCTCGAGATAGCCCTGGCGCAGCATGGCGCAGCGGTTGCCGGTGCCGAAGGGCTCGACCGGCGCGCCGGGCGCGCGGCGGCCGGACTGGCGCGCCAGGGGGGTCAGCTGGAAGCCGAGCGCCTCGTAGGCGGCCCAGAGCGCCGGCCCGTCCCGCGTGCAGAGGCCCACATGGTCGAGGCTCTCCGCCCCGCTCACGGCTGCGGCGCCTCGTAGCGGGGAATGCGCCAGGCGGCGGGCTCGGCGGCGGCCTCGCTGTACCAGCGGCGCAGCAGCGGGTGGTTGCGCACCGCCTCGACATAGCCCTGGCTGAGTGGCGTGAGGTCGGGCTGCCAGGTCAGGAAGCGGCAGCAGACGGGGGCGAACATGGCATCCGCCGCGCCGAACTCGCCGCCGAACAGGAAGGGGCCGGCGGAATCGAGCAGCGCCTCGCGCCAGATTGCCTCGATGCGGGCGATATCGGCCAGCGCCTCGGGCGTGCGGCCCTGGCCGGGGAAGGTGTTCAGGATGGTCATGGGCATGGCCATCCGCAGCCCGCGGAAGCCGGCATGCATCTCGGCGCTGATGCTGCGCGCCCAGGCGCGGGCCACCGGATCGGCCGGCCAGAGCCGCGGCGCCAGGCCGGCGCAGTATTCCAGGATGGCGAGACTCTCCCAGACCCGGGCACCGCGGTGCTCCAGGTAGGGCACGGTGCCGGAGGGCGTCGCCTCCTTCACCGCGGGCGTGCTGCCCCCCGCCAGCGGGATCACCACCTCCTCCACCTTCAGCCCGGCCAGCTGCACCGCCAGCCAGCCGCGCAGCGACCAGGAGGAGTACATCCTGGTGCCGATGACGAGACGTCCTTCCGCCATGACTTCGCTCCTCTGGCCTGGGATGGAACCTTACTCCGCCGGCACGCCCTTCGAGGTGCTGTATTCGAAGTGCAGCGCCTCGCCGGGGAAGACGCGCGGATGGATGGCGTGCGCGGCCATCGCCGCCTCCGAGAAGCCCTGCAGGATCAGCTTCAGCTTGCCCGGATAGGTGGCGATGTCGCCGATGGCATGGATGCCGGGGACATTGGTCTCGAGCGTCGCCGGGTTGACGGCGATGTGGCTCTTCTCGAGCCCGAGCCCCCATTCGGCGATCGGGCCCAGCTCCATCGACAGGCCGAAGAAGGCCAGCAGGTGGTCCGCCGCCACCGCCCGCTCCTCGCCCTTCAGCGTCGCCAGCACGACATGGTCCAGCACGCCGTCCTGTCCCCGGAGCCCGTGCAGCTGGTAGGGGATGGCCAGCTCGATCTCGCCCTTCTCCGCCGCCGCCTCCATCTGCGCCACGCTCTCGGGCGCCGCGCGGAACTTCGGCCGGCGGTGCACCACCGTCACGCGCTTGGCGATGTCCTTGAGGCTGAGCGCCCAGTCCACCGCCGAATCGCCGCCGCCGGCGATGACCACCCGCTTGCCGCGCAGCTCCTCGCGCCGCGCCACCATGTAGCGCACGGCGCCGCTCGCCTCGTACTCATGCAGGCCGTTCAGCGGCGGACGGTTGGGCCCGAAGGCGCCGGCCCCGGCGGCGATGATCACCGCCCGGGCGCGCACCCGCTCGCCCTTGCTGGTGGTCAGCGCGAAACGGCCATCGGCCTCGCTGGCCAGGCCCTCGACCCGGCGGCCGAGCAGGTAGATCGGCGAGAAGGGCGCCGCCTGCTCCTCCAGCCGTTCGATCAGCGTGCCGCCGGCGATCGCCGGGTGCGCCGGGATGTCGTAGATCGGCTTCTCCGGATAGAGGGCGGCGCATTGCCCGCCGATCGCCTCCAGCGTGTCGATCACCACGCATTTCATCCGCAGCATGCCGCATTCGAAGACGGCGAACAGGCCGGTCGGCCCCGCGCCGATGACGGCGACATCGGTCTCCACCGCCACATGCGGCGCGGTCTCTGGATCGGACATGGTGCTGCACCTCCGCGTCTGGCCGCCGTGCATAGAGGCTTTGCGGGGCAGCGGCAAAGGGCCTGCCCCGAACCCCGGCTTGTAAGCCGGGCCGGGCTGCGGGCAGATTGACGCGCGCCATGCCCGAAACCCTCTCCCTCCTGCTGCCCGACCTCGCCGCCACCGAGGCGCTCGCCGCCCGCGCCGCCCGCCTCGCGCGGCCCGGCGACGCGCTGCTGCTGGAAGGGCCGCTCGGCGCCGGCAAGTCCGCCTTCTGCCGCGCCTTCCTGCGCGCCGCCGCCGGCGACCCGGCGCTGGAGGTGCCCTCGCCCAGCTTCACCCTGGTGCAGGGCTACGACCTGCCGGGCGGCGCGGCGCATCATTTCGACCTCTACCGCCTGGCCGGGCCGGAGGAGCTCGAGGAGCTGGGCTGGGAGGAGGCGCGGGAGGGCATCGTGCTGGTGGAATGGCCGGACCGCCTGGGCTGGCTGACGCCGCGGGACGCGCTGCGCCTCACGCTGCGCCCGGACCCCGAGAGCGAGGCCCGGCATGTCCGGCTCAGCGGCTGGGAGGCGCGGCTGCCCGCGCTGGCCGGCCTGTGAGGCCGGCTTGAGGGGGGCGTCCAGGGGCGCGCCGCCCCGCCGCCCGAAATCCGCGCTTGGCAAGCGGCGCAGCCTGCGTCACCACCCGGCGCGATGAACCCCGTGGATTCCTTCCTCGCCGCCCAGGGCTATGCCGGCGCCGCCCGCCGGCCGCTGCCCCAGGATGCCGGCCACCGGCGCTACACCCGCCTCATCGGCGGCCCGCGCCCGGCCCTGTTGATGGATTGCGGCGACGCCGCCAGGGTCGGGCTGACGCCGGAGGAGGACCTGATCCCCTTCCTGAGGCTCGCCCGGCACATCCGCGGCCTCGGCCTCTCCGCCCCCGAGGTGCTGGGCGAGGACCCGGCCCGGGGCCTGCTGCTGGTCGAGGATCTGGGCGAGGCGACCCATGCCGCCCTGCTCGACGCGGGAGCCGATCCGCTGCCGCTCTACACCGCCGCCGCCGAGGCCCTGGCGGCGCTGCACGCCGCGCCACCGCCGCCCGGCCTGCCGGCCTGGGAGGCGCCCCGCATGGCCGAGACGGCGGGTCTGACCTTCCTCGACTGGTGGTGGCCGGAGAGCTTCGGCGAACCGCCCTCCCCCGCCATCCGCGCGGCCTTCCACGACGCGCTGCGCACCATGCTCGATCCGTTCCGCGGCGCCGGCTGCCTGGTGCACCGGGACTACTTCCCGGCCAATCTCATCGACCTGCCGGACCGCGCCGGGCCGTGCCGCACCGGCATCCTCGACTTCCAGGATGCCGGCCTCGGCCATCCCGCCTACGATCTGGTGAGCCTGGTGGAGGATGCCCGGCGCGACGTGCGGCCGGATGTCCGGGAGGCAACCATCGCCCGCTACCTCGCCGCCCGGCCGGAGCTGGAGGCCGAGGGCTTCCGCGCCGCCTTCGCCGCCCAGGCGGCGCAGCGTCACCTGCGCGTCGCCACCCTCTGGGTGCGCCTCGCCCGGCGCGACGGCAAGCCGCGCTACCTGGCGCATGGCCCGCGCTGCTGGGCGCTCCTGGAGCAGGCGCTACGCCACCCCGCCGCGGCGCCGCTCGCCGCCTTCCTCGATCGCCACGTCCCTCCCGCCCTCCGCCGCAATCCGGAGAGCCTCCGCCCGAGCAAGGATCCCGCCGCGTGATCACCCTCTCCTCCGCCATGGTGCTGGCGGCCGGCCTCGGCACCCGCATGCGGCCGCTGACCGAGGCGACCCCCAAGCCGCTGCTGAAGCTCGCCGGACGCAGCCTGCTCGACCACGCGCTGGACCGCATCGACGAGGCCGGCATCGATACGGTGGTGGTGAACGCCCACTGGTTCGCCGAGCAGGTGGAGGCGACCTGCGCCAGCCGCCCCCGGCCGCCCACCGTGGTGCATGAGGAGACGGTCCTGGAGACCGGGGGCGGCGTGCGCAACGCCCTGCCGCTGCTGGGCCAGGCCCCCTTCCTGGTGGTGAACGGCGATGCCTTCTGGCTCGACGGGCCGGTGCCGACCATCGAGCGCCTCGCCGCGCGCTTCGATCCGGAGACGATGGATGCCCTGCTGCTGATGGTGCGCACCGCCGCCGTCCAGGGCGAGACCGGCCGCGGCGACTTCCTGCTCGACCCGCTCGGCCGCGCGCGGCGCCCGAAGGAGCGGGAGATCGCGCCCTACCTCTATGGCGGCCTGCAGATCCTGCATCCGCGCCTCTTCGCGGGCGCGCCGGACGGCGCCTTCAGCACCAACCTGCTGTGGAACCGCGCCATCGAGAACGGCCGCGCCTTCGGACAGGTGCATGACGGCGCCTGGTTCCATCTCTCCACCCCGATGGACCTCCGCCGGGCCGAGGCGGCGCTGGCCACCGGCCTCACCCGCCCCCTCTTCTGATCCCCCCCCCCCGCCCCTGATCCCCTGCCCCCTTCCGAGCGCCGCGACGGAGCGACCCATGACCCAGACCCTGCCCGAGTCCGACGACGCCGCCATCCGCGCCTGGCTCGCCGGCCAGCGGGAGGCCGAGACACGCTTCCTCGCGGCGCTGGTGCGCTGCCCGTCCGACAATCCGCCGGGCGACTGCGACCGCCATGCGGAACTCGCCGCCGGGCTGCTGGAGGGGCTCGGCCTGGAGGTCGAGCGGCACAGGGTGCCCGAGGACCTGGCGCGGGCGCACGGCATGGTCAGCGCCACCAACCTCGTGGTGCGCCGCCGCTTCGGCGAAGGCGGACCGGTCATCGCGCTGAACGCGCATGGCGACGTGGTGCCCCCCGGCGAGGGCTGGACGCAGGACCCCTATGGCGCCGCGGTGGTCGATGGCTGGATGTACGGGCGCGGCGCCGCCGTCTCGAAGTCCGACTTCGCCACCTACACCTACGCCCTGCTGGCGCTCGAGCCGCTGGCGGGGCGGCTCTCCGGCACGGTCGAGCTGCACCTCACCTACGACGAGGAGACCGGCGGCGAGATCGGCCCGGCCTGGCTGCTGTCGGAGGGCATCAGCAAGCCCGACCTCGCCCTCGGCGCCGGCTTCTCCTACGGCGTCACCACCGCGCACAATGGCTGCCTGCACCTCGAGGTGCAGCTCGACGGCCGCTCCGCCCATGCCGCCATGCCCTTCACCGGCATCGACGCGCTGGAGGCGGCGAATGGCGTGCTCACCGCCCTCTATGACTGGCGCAAGGGCCTGGCGGAGCGGGTCTCGGCGGTGGAGGGCATCGGCAGCCCGCAGCTCACCGTCGGGCTGATCAAGGGCGGCATCAACACCAATGTCGTGCCGGACCGCGTCACGCTGCGGCTCGACCGCCGCATGATCCCGGAGGAGAAGCCGGCAGAGGTGGAGGCCGAACTGCGCGGCGTGATCGAGCGCGCCGCCGCCGGCTTCCCGGAGGCGCGCCTGACCATCCGCCGCATCCTGCTGGCCGAGCCGCTGGTGCCGCTGCCGGGCGGCGCGGCGCTGACCGAGGCGCTCTGCCGCCATGCCAGCGCGGTGATGGGGGAGCCGGTGGTGGCGAAGGGCGTGCCGCTCTACACCGACGCGCGGCACTATGCCGCCGCCGGCGTGCCAATCGTGCTCTACGGGGCCGGGCCGCGCAGCATCCAGGAGGCCAATGCCCACCGCGCCGACGAGCGCCTGCCGCTCGACGATCTGTACAAGGCGACCGAGGTGGTGGCGCTGACGCTGGCGGAGATGCTGGCGAAGCGATAGAGCGGCTCCCGATCGGGCGGCATCGCCTGATCGGGCGAGGACGCCCGCGACAGCAAGGACTCCCGGCCGCCGGCCTTACGGCGCGGCGCAGTCCGTCAGCCCGCCCAGCTGCCCGACGCGGCGCCGGATGATCCCGGCGCGCTCCCGCACATAGGGCCCCGGCTGCGCCACCGACCATTGCAGCGGGGCCGGCAGCACCGAGGCCAGCAGCGCCGCCTGGGTATCGGTCAGCGTGGCGGCGGAGCGGCCGAAGAAGCGGCGCGACGCCGCCTCGGCGCCATAGACCCCCGGGCCGAACTCGACGATGTTGAGATAGACCTCCAGCACCCGCCGCCGTGGCCAGAGCAGGGCGATCTGCGGCGTCAGCCAGGCTTCCAGCAGCTTGCGGACGGGGTCGCGCCCGGGCCAGAGAAAGAGGTTCTTGGCGACCTGCATGGTGATGGTGCTGGCGCCGCGCGGCCGCTCGCCCGCCATCAGCGCCGCCACCTGGCCGCGCAGCTCCTGGACGTCGAAGCCCAGCCACTGCTCGCAGAAGCGGTTGTCCTCGGCGGCGATGACCGAGCGGGCCAGCTGCGGATCGATGCGCGGATAGGCGACCCACGCCTTCTCGAAACCATGGCCCTGCGCCGCGCGCAGCAGCATCAGCGGCGTCACCGGCACCGGCAGGAAGCGGAACAGCAGGATCAGCAGCGGCGGCCCCGCCAGCAGCAGCAGGAGCAGGCGCCGCAGCCAGGGGAAGCGCCGCATCGGCCTCAGCGCCCGCAGGCGCCGGCGCGGTCGCGGTGCGACCAGGGATAGTCGAAGCGCCCGGCCCAGGCGCCATCCTTCGCGGCCCGCGCGGCGCGCTCCTCCGGCGCGTACCGGCCGCGGGAGAATTTCGGGCAGTCGAAGGCATAGCCCGAGCGCACCATGGCGCCGTTCAGGTCCAGCACCGAGCCGTCCTCGCGCCGGACGGTGCAGGTGGCGACGATGCGGTCATGCGAGGTGGAGCCGTCCGGCGTGCAGGTCACGGGGCGCCCGCCGATCAGCCGCTCCAGCGCGGCGCGCCCCTCGGCGCCGCAGGCGAAGCGGCCCTGGGGTCCGGTGCAGTTCTGATCGTATTCCAGGGCGTCGATGCCCTGCATGCGGATGCGGGTGCCGTTCAGGGTGAGCGTGTCGCCATCGGCAATGCGGGGGTGGCCGGTCAGGGCGTCCCTGCCGGGCGGCGCGGCGCGGTCGGGAGAGGTGTCCTGCAGCACCGCCCGCAAGGCGGCACGGCCGAGGCGCAGCAGATCGGTCTCGGTGAGCTGCGCGGTGCCGAGCAGGCCGAGGAGGGCGGCGGCGACGGCCGCCCAGGCGGTGGTGGAGGGGCGGCCCCGGCTCATGCGGCGGGAATCGGCGGGTTGGACATGGCCAATGGCCTATCGGCCCGGCCGCGCCATGGGAAGGGCTGTCGCGTGCCGTCACGCCTGCGGCGGCAGGCCGATGGCGGCGCGTTCCGGCGACTCCGGCCCGCGCCGCTGCCAGCTCTCGGCATCGCGCCGGATGGCATAGGCCTTGGTGAACTCGGCCCCCAGCAGGAAGATCTGCGCCGAATAGTAGATCCAGAGCAGCAGGATGATGACCGAGCCGGCGGCGCCATAGACGCTGCCGATCGTGCTGTTGCCGAGCCAGGCGCCGATCACCGCCTTGCCGAGATTGAACAGCAGGGCGGTGACGAGGGCGCCGACCGCCACGTCGCGCCATTCCAGCCGGCGATCCGGCAGGATCTTGTAGATGGCCGCGAAGAGCACGGCGATGAGCAGGAAGGACAGCACCGCATGGGCCAGGCGGATCAGCGGCGCGAGGCCCGGCATCGTCATGTCCAGCCGGCCGCCCAGCGCCTGCAGCCCGGCGCTGACGACCAGCGAGACCAGCAGCAGGAAGCCCAGCGCCGCCACCAGGCTGAGGCTGAGGGCGCGCGCCCGCAGCAGGCGCGACACCGTCTCGCTGACCTTCTCCCGCGGGCTGGGCTGGGCGTGCCAGATGACGTTCAGCGCCGCCTGGATCTCCCCGAAGACGCCGCTCGCCGTGACCAGCAGCGTGGCGAAGCCGAAGGCGCTGGCCAGCAGGCCGGAGGTCGGGTTGGCGGCGCTGCGAAGGATGCTCTGCACCAGCTCCGCCCCGGACTGGCCCATCAGCCCGCCGAGCTGGTCGAGGATGGCACCGCGCGCCGCCTCCTCACCGAAGGCCATGCCGGCGATGCCGATGGCGATCAGCAGCACCGGCGCCAGGGAGATGACGGTGTAGAACGCGATGGCGGCGCCCCGGCTCAGCGCCTCGTCCTCGATGAAGCCGAGCACGCTCTGCCGGATCAGCCACCACGCGCCGCGCCTCGCTGTCGCCTCCGGCATGACCCGCCGCTCCCCAGCCGCTCCGGCCCGTTGCGGGGCCCGGGGCCGAATCGGGATCCGGCCCCTGCCCCGCCCGATGAGCCATAGCGGGGTAAGGTCCGCGGAGGGAACTCCCCGGACCGCCGTCTCATTCCGCCGGCATCGCCGGCGCCGCCCGCCCGGCGCTCGCCCAGGCGGCCGTGGCCAGGCCCAGCGCCAGGAGCGAGAGGAGCGCGCCCGCCCAGTTCGGGGAGGCGAGGCCGAAGCCGGCCGCGATCGTCGCGCCGCCCAGCCAGGCGCCGATGGCGTTGCCAAGGTTGAACATGCCGATATTCACCGAGGCGGCCATGGTCGGCGCGCCGGCACGGCTGGCGCGGTCCATCACCAGCTTCTGGATCGGCGAGACCGTGGCGAAGCCGAAGGCGGCCATCAGGAAGACCGCGGGCGCGGCCACGGCGCCGCTGCCGACGCCCATCCAGAAGACCAGCAGCACCACGGCCTGCGCCGCCAGCGTCACGAACAGCGTGCCGAAGAGGGAGCGGTCCGCGAAGCGGCCGCCCAGCGCGTTGCCGACAGCCAGGCCGAGGCCGAAGAGCACCATCAGCCCGGCGACACCGGCGCCGGAAAAGCCGGCCTCCTCCACCATCATCGGGGCGATGTAGGTGATGGAGGTGAAGAAGGCCGCCGGGCCGAAGACGGTGATGCCCATGGCGAGCAGGACCTGCGGATCGACGAAGGCGCGCAGTTCCGCCTTCAGCGCGATGGCCCGGCCCGCCTCGGTGCGGGGCACGAGCAGCGCGACGCTCAGCATGGTGGCGAGGCCGATGCCGGCGATCAGCCAGAACACCAGCCGCCAGCCATAGGCCTGCGCCAGCCAGGTGCCGAAGGGCACGCCGAGCAGGTTCGCCAGGGTCAGGCCCGAGAACATGAAGGCGATGGCACTCGCCTGCCGGTCCTTCGCGACCAGCGAGGCGGCGAGGATGGAGCCGATGCCGAAGAAGGTGCCGTGGTTGAAGGCGGTCAGGATCCGGCCGGCCAGGGCAAGCGGCAGGCTCGGCGCCAGTGCGGTGAGGAGATTGCCCAGCGTGAAGAGGGCGGCAAGGCCGATCAGCATGGTCTTGCGCGGAACCCGGGCGCCGAGAACCGTCAGGATCGGCGCACCGACGAAGACACCGAGCGCATAGGTCGTGGCCATCAGCCCGGCCGCTGGGATCTCGATGCCGAAATCCTGGGCGATCTGCGGCAGGATTCCGGCGACGACGAATTCGGTCAGGCCGATGCCGAAGGCGCCGACCGCCAGGGCGAAGAGTGCGGGAGGCATTTGGGAAAGCTCCGGAAATAGCGACGGAATACCGAATGGCATTCAGCGATAGTCGTGATATCCTGGACGAAGTTCGGAGATGAAGCGCAAATGGCCGGATCACAGAAAGAAACAGATGCCGTTCGGCAGACGCGGCACCATCCCGCCGACCTCGACCCGATTGACCGAAAGCTGTTAGGCGCGCTCGCCGAGGATGCCTCCCGGAGCTACGCCGAGCTCAGCAGGCTCGTGAACCTCTCCGCACCCGCCGTGCATGACCGGGTGAAGCGCCTGAAACGCGACGGCGTCATCAAGGGGACCGTCGCTCTCCTCGACGGCTGCAGGCTCGGCCGGACGCTGCTGACTTTCCTCGTCATCGACGCCAGCAGCTACAGCGCCACGCGCGAATTGCTGAAGTTCGCCAACCGGCCCGAGGTCGAGGAGCTTCACACCGTCGCCGGGGATGGCTGCGTCCTCGTGAAGGTGCGGGCGGCCGACACCGAATCCCTCGAGACCTTCCTGATGGAAATCCAGAGCCTGGAGGGTGTCCGCTCGGTGCGAAGCTATATCGCCCTCTCCACCTTCCTGGAGCGGGGGCCATCGCCGGGTTGATGGGCGGGACGACCGGCCGGCCGCACCAGCGCAAATGGTTGCGGTTGATCTGCGGAGCCGGAACCCGATCAAGCAAGGAACGCAGCCATCCGTCCGGGAGCGGACCCCGGAACCGCAAGCCGACAATGCGGCCCCCTTGATGAATCAGCGCCGAGATGCCGGCGGCGCGGACACTGTCGCACAGGGCGGAGCAGCGGACCCGAATATGGGCGCCCGTCTGCGGGATCGCAGCATCAATCCTCGGAACCGGCGAGCCTCGCGCCCGTTCCGGCAATTCCACGGCCATGGGCGCCCTTCCGGGAAACGGGCGTCCCTCAGCGCCCGCGCGTGGCCACCCAGCACAGGATCGACCCCGCGCAGACCATGGCCGCGCCCTGCCAGAAGGACAGCGGGAGGCTGGTTCGCAGGACCAGCGCCGCGAGGGCCGCCGAGAGGACCGGGGTGAAATAGGAGGCCCCTGCCAGGACAGTCACGTTCCCATGCAGGATGCCGACGTTCCAGGCGGCGTAGCCGAAGCCCATCGCCGAGGCGGCCATGAGCAGGATGACGACCGAGCGGGGGCTGAACTCCATCGCGCCGCCGCCCATCAGCAGGTACTTGGCCCAGAGAACGGCCGCGGTCAGCATGAAGAAGAGCGTGATGCCGTTCCGGCCCCGGGCGATCCGCACCGTGAGGATGGAATACGCCGCCCAGAGCAGGGCGCCGGTGAAGGCCAGCCCGTAGCTCAGGGGATTGTCGCGGATGTTCCCCGCCATGGCGGGGACGTCCAGCCCCTGGTCGCCGCCCAGAACCCAGCCGATGCCCGTCAGCGACATCGCCACGCCGGGGAGGATCAGGAGGTTCGCCCGCTGGCTGTTGAAGAGGATCGCGGCCATCATCGTGAAGGTCGGCCACAGGTAGTTCACCATGCCGACCTCGATGGCCTGCCGCCCGGTGTTGGCGTAGCCGATCGACAGGGCCAGGCAGAGTTCGTACGCGACGAAGAGGGTGCTGCCCCAGATGAGATAGCGGCGGGGGAATTCCGCCAGCCGGGGGAAGCCGACCGTGAAGGCCAGGATCGCCGAGGCCACCGTGTAGATCATGGCGGCGCCGCCGGTCGGGCCGAAGCTCTCGCTGACGCCGCGGATCAGCCCGACGATGGAACCCCACAGCAGGATCGCCAGCAGCCCGATCGCGGTGGCCCTGGTCCTGTTCGCGGAAATCTGGAGCGATGCCATGTCAATCTTGAGTCTGGTCTGGTCGGAAGGAGCTTGTTCCATAAGGGCCATGCCGGCCTCCGCCTGCCAAGGGCAGGATCTGCCGGCAACCCGGGCATGCCGCAGGCGAAGGCGGCGCGCCCGCCCTGCTGTCAGGCCGCGGCGACATAGCCGATCCGCCTTGCGGGTCCACGGCGCCCGGCCGCCTCGGCCGCCAGGAGGTCGCACAGCGCCGCGGCGTCGCCCTGCTGCCCCATCAGTTCGGCCTTGCGGCGCACCAGGGCGAAGTCCGCCGGTGTCAGGCAGCCGGACACGCCCTGTTCTGCCGGCATCGCCAGGCCGAAGAACCGCTCGAAGGCCAATGTCACCTGGGCGGGGGACAGGTAGTCGAAGCGCGCCTTGACCAGGAAGCGCCGCAGGCTGGCGGGATCGAGATGGTCGGAACGGTTGGTGGTGCAGGCGAAGGGCAGCGGATGCGACTCCATCCAGGTCAGCATCTCGTTCACCTGCGTCACCTCCCAGGACCGCACCGCCCCCGCCCGGTCGCACAGCAGCCCGTCCGCTTCGTCGAGGATCAGGAAGGCCTCGCGTTCCCTGGCCTCGGCGAAGGCCCCGGCGATCGCCTTCTCCGAACCGCCGACCCACATGGACAGCAGGTCTGAGGCGCGGCGCTCCATCACCTCCAGCCCCATCCCGGCCGCGAGGTGACGGGCATAGAGGCTCTTGCCGGAGCCGGGTGGGCCGGACAGCAGCAGCGACACCGCGCACGGCGCCCCGGGCCGGGCCAGCCGACCGGCCAGGGAGGCCAGGTCGAGATCGGCATTGAGCAAGGCCGGATCGCACGGCGCTGCGGGAGGGGGCGCGCCTGCGCGGCCCGACTCACCGAACAGCGCCCGCGCCGTGCCGAGCAGCGCGCGGCGGACCTGGGCGGGATCACCGCCCGCGAGCCGGGCCGCGCGCAGGGCGGAGCGGGCCAGGGCCGGAGGGGCCGCGATCTCACGGGCCAGCGCCTCGGCATCGGCCTCCGGCAGCAGCACCCGCTCCGCCGCGGCGAGGCGCTGCCAGAGGGCGGCGCGTACTGGCACGGGCGGCACCTTCACTTCCAGGCAGCAGGTCATGCGCCGGCGCACCGCCGGGCTCAGCGCGTCCAGGTCGTTCACCGTCCAGATCGTCGGCGTCGGCGTGCTCTCCAGCAGGCGATGCAGGAAGACGCGCGACGCATGCTTCGGATCGGCGAACAGATCCTCGGCCTCGTCGAGCAGCAGCAGAGCGGGCGTCGTGGCCGTCAGGCGTTGCGCCAGGCGCCAGCCGGCCAGGCGCTCGTTGCGGTTCGGCTCGTCACCCTCCTCGTCGGCCTCGGCCACGGGGTGCAAGGGCACGTCCAGCTGCCGGGCGAGGGTCTTGGCGAATTCAGTCTTTCCCGTGCCGGGAGGGCCATACAGCAGGACATGCACCCCCGCCTCGCGGCTCCGGAGCGCGCCGGCCAGCACGGCCGCAACCATCCCGGCCTCCTCGCCCAGATGGGCGTAGTCGGACCAGTCGAGGGAGGCCGCGGCGGGCTTCCCCAGCAGGGCGGCGCGGGCATCCGCGTCGGAAAACTCGTCGCTGGCATAGCGGAGGATCAGAGGCGGAACGAACAGGGTGTCGTACTCATCGTCCATTCGCAGCAGGCCAGTGAAGACCAGGGGCGCCTGGCGCCGCAGCGCGTGATGGACGGTTTCACGGTCGAAGCCGGTCAGGACCGCCACGAGGTCAGGGCAGAGGTTATAGGCATGCCGGTTGCCCCGCGTCTCGGCCACGCACCGCGCCAGCCTCGAGAGGGACGGCAGCATGGCGTCCCGCAGGAACAGGCCAAGGATGGCACGCGAGGACGCATCTAGACCCGCCAGCTCGGCCAATCCCTTCAGGCGCCGTTCAAAGCCGTGACGCGGCCGCCGGCCTCGTGACCGCGTGCGCATGCGGCGGGACAGATCGTCGAGCAGCCCCGTCGTCAGCATGCCTGTCGAGAGGGTGCTGGCGGCGGGCAGCAGCCCGACCAAACCCAGTTCGGGAGCGGAGGCCTCCAGATGGGTCAGCAGCTTCAGGGTCTCGGGCGACAGCGGCGTCGCGGCGGCGATGGCGTTGGCGGCATAGTCGAGCAGGGCGGCACGATGCTCGGCCACGCGCCGACCGGCGCGCGGGCTACGGTGACGAGTCATGGGGGAAGGCTCTCCGGGGGCCGGTGGGAAGGAGGGCCTCCGGGTCCCTGCCCACAGATGCCAGCCCGTTGGCCCCGATCCGCGCCCGCGCGGACTTCAGGGCAGTCGCCAGCAGAAAGCTCCGCGCGACCAGGGCCGGTCGGCGGGGCATGGTACACCAGCGATGAGGGTGGGTGGTCAGGATCGTTGAGGCGGGGCGCTTATGGATGGCCCGTGGCGATCGTGTCAAGCAGCATGCGATCCTGGATCAGTCCACACCGGATCAACACAGCGCCCGCTTTTCACCGGATGGCCTGCTGCCGGTTTCATGGACACCGAGATAAGGTGTTCAAGGGGACTGGAGGGCTGGAATACAACGACGGAGGTTCAACCGCGAGTTCAAGCTTGAGGCTGTGAGATTGGTGAAGGATCTGGGCGTTGCCGTTGCGCAGGCTGCCCCCGACCTGGATGTCCACAAGAACGTGCTGCGAAATGGGTCCGCGAGGCTAAGGCGGATCCTCAGCAGGCCTTTCCCGGGCAGGGTCAGATGAAGCTCAAGTAATTCGAGACTGACCGGCTGCGCAGGGAAGTGGCCAAGCTGAAGGCGGAGCGCGATATCCTAAAAAAGGCCGCAGCCTGCTTCGCGAGGGAAGCGACATGAGGTTCCCTTCATCGCGAAGCACCGGAACATCTGGCCGGTGGCATGGCTATGCGACGCTCTGGACGTCTTGCGGTCGGGCTTTCATGCCTGGCTCAATCGTAGCCCCAGTGCGTATGCCCGGCACGATGACGTGCTCGCGACGGCGATCGACCGGAGCTTCAAGAGCAGCGATCGAACCTATGGCGCACGACGCGTCTGGCACGATGTGCTGGCGGAGGAGCTCTCCTGCGGGCTGCATCGGGTCGAACGGATCATGCGGGAGCATGGGTTGCGGGCCCGCCCGCGCCGTCGTGGGCTGCCGAAGGATGTCGGCGTGCGGGCAGCCGCGTCGGACAATCTGCTCGACCGCGCCTTCGAGGCCTCGGCTCCAAACCAGAAATGGGTGGCGGACTTCACCTATATCTGGACCGCGGAGGGCTGGCTCTACGTTGCCGCCGTCGTCGATCTGTTCTCCCGGCGCGTCGTCGGCTGGGCGATGAAGACGGAAATGACGGCACTGTTGCGCGACACCCCGACCTGCCGAGCGATCTCGCGCACGCCCAGACCATGCTTGGCCAACACCCTGATCTCCAAGGCCACCTCTCCCCCTACCATCCAGGTCCCCGTCATCACGACAGGACCACCTTAGGCATGGGTCAGCTTTCAAACGGCGCCCGGGTCAGTTTCACAGCGGCAGCTACACCAGCGCCCGCTACGCTGTCCAGGTAAGGCCGGACGGGCCAGTCACCGAACGCTATGTCGACTTCGTCTATCAGCCCATTGTCGATGCCGCTGGGAAGGTGACCGGCATCTTCATAGAGGGGGTCGACACCACCGAACGCACCCGGAACCTTCAGGCACTCCGGTGCAATGAACACCGGGTCGAGGCCCTGATGAGCGCCTCGTCGGACGCCTTCTACTCGCTGTCCGCCGATTGGAGCGTCATGCGCCAGTTGAGCGGCAAGCGCCTGGTCAGTCCTATCGGTCAGGAGAACCCGAACTGGTTGGCCGATTACATCCATCCCGATGAGCGGCCTGCCGTCCAGGCCCGGGTCGAGGAAGTCGTCCGGAGCCGGACGGCTATCGAACTGGAGCACCAGGTCCATACCGCCGATGGGGGATGGGCTTGGACGCTGTCCCGGGTCGTGCCGCTGCTGGATAAGAATGGCGCCGTCTCGGAGTGGTTCGGCTCTGCCACGGACGTAACGCCTTTGCACGATGCCCTGGAGGAGCTTCAGCGTCTCAACGGAAGCCTAGAGGCTGTTATGGATCTGCGGCGAGTTGAGCGGCCTGCTTGAGCATGATGCAGG